>CALFMQ010000044.1 GCA_937879825.1 uncultured Phycisphaerales bacterium | reverse complement strand
AGAATGCGAGCCGCTGGATCATGCGGTGAGGAGTCGGTACAATCCCGCCCCCCGGCCGAAAGCGGCGGGGCAGCAGCGTCCGCCAGACAGGCACATTGAACGCCCCGAAGTGGGCCTTTGACGAAATCGGAAGATTGATATGGCACACAAGAAGGGCCAGGGCTCGACCAAGAACGGGCGCGACTCCAATCCGCAGTACCTTGGCGTGAAGCTTTACGGCGGTGAGAAGGCGAACGCGGGCTCGATCATCGTGCGCCAGAACGGCACCAAGTGGCAGCCGGGTTACCTCGTGGGCAAGGGCTCGGACGACACGCTCTTCGCTCTGGAGCCGGGCACGGTGGTGTGGAAGGGTCGGAAGGTGCACGTGCGCCCCGAGAATCCCGAGACACCGGTTCCGTTCTACCTCTAAACCATCTCATCGGTCGGCATTTCGAGTGATGGCATCCATCAAGCGGGCGGCGATTCCGTCGCACCAGAGGAATGATGGCGCGCACAAGCGCAGTCTTCCATCAACAGTTTCGACCTGACCACGGGCTTCCAGCGACCTGCACTCTCTATCGAGTGCTTTGGCGCAGTTGAGATCTTGCGCGCCGAGTTCGAGTGCGTGCCGATTGATGCCCTCACGAGTACGGAGCCCCATCATGACCTGCTCGCGCAGACTTCGCTCGGCGTCGGGCTGCTCGACGTCGATCGCGGGCGCGTAACCGCCGGTGCGAGTGACTCCGTCGATCCACTCGCCGAGTTTCGGGACATTCTTCCATCGCGACCCCGCGACATGCCCCGAGGCGGAGGGGCCCGCGGCGAGCCATTGGCCGCATCGCCAATAGACGAGGTTGTGGCGGCACTCGGATCCCCGCCTGGCGAAGTTGCTGACCTCGTACCGGTCGAGCCCGACCGCTGAGAACGCTTCCACGGCGGCGTCGTACATGTCGGCCTCGAGCGAGTCCTCGGCGGCGACGAACTCGCCCTGCTTCAGTCGCTGCGTCATCGCGGTGTTGGGTTCATAGGTGAGCGCATAGGCGCTGATGTGATCAACGAGGCCCGTGCGGGCGAGGTCGCAAGCGATGCGCAGGTCGTGTCGCCAGTCGGCGATAGTCTGATCAGGGATGGCGTAGATGAGGTCGATGTTGCGGCGCTCGATGCCGGCGTCGGCTGCCGTGCCCAGAGCACGCTGGACATTGACCGGCTGGTGGATTCGTTCGAGTGTCTTGAGGTGGGAAGGATCGAACGATTGCGCCCCCATGCTGACACGATTGACGCCTCCCGAGGCGAGGACCTTGAGGGTCTCGGCGCTCGCGGACTCGGGGTTGCACTCGACGGTGAACTCAAGCCCGGTACCGGGGAAACCTGGGACGAGATTGTGGAGTTCATCGAGTATGCGGCCCCACAGCTGGGGGCGGAGGAGACTCGGTGTGCCGCCACCGACGAAGACGGTCTGGAGCCCCCCCCGGAGCACGTGGCGCGCGACACGGAGTTCCTGCAAGAGCGCGTGCGTGTAGGCCTCTTGCTGATCCCGGTTGTCCACAAAGGAATAGAAGTCGCAATAGTGGCACTTGTGGGCACAGAAAGGCACATGGATGTAGAGGGCTTGGACCGGCCCGGGCGCCCCGACAAGTATCTGCCGGGTATCGGCGGGTCGTTGCCCCCCTACCGTGATTCCGATACCTTGCTTGTGGCTCATCGCGTCTCGCATGGGGCGTGGGTTGAGGTGCCGCCTTGATTATGCGGGCGGCGGGATCATCCCGCACCTAGGTTAGGCGCCTACCTTGTGGAGGCCGCGTGCAGGTCAATCTCGTTGCATTCACGCCCAATGGCCAGCGTAGGGACGTCCCGCTCGGGTCGGGGCAGTTCGTGATCGGTCGCCAGGCGTCGGCCCAGATCCGGGTCCCCCTCTCGACGGTTTCGCGTCAGCATTGCGAGGTGCTGATTCGTGAGAACACGATCCGTGTGCGAGACCTGGGCTCCAGCAACGGGACCTTTGTCAACGATGACCGGGTCCAGGACGCTGAACTGCACGCGGGAGACGTCCTGACCGTGGGAACCTTCGCGTTCGTGGTGCAGATCAACGGGCATCCCGCGACGATCGAGCGCCCCGTGTCCGACGAAGAGGCCCTGATGTCGACGCCTCCCGATGGCACCAAGCAGATTGACAACGGGTCCGACGATCGCTCGATGGACGAAACGGTCACGCGCCCGAGTATTCAGAAGAGTGCGATGTCGGAGCCAGAGGACTCAAGCATCTTCGACTTCGACTTTGACTTCGAGAACGACGACAACCCGCAGTTGTAGCCGCTCGATCAGGCCGACTTCTTGCGAGCCCCGTTTTCGGAAGACCCGCTTGCCTTGGGGATGCGGATGTTGGTGCCGCATGACTTGCAACGGACGATTCGTCCGCGGGCGTCGGTCGGGACTGCCAGAACGCTCCGGCAGAGCAGGTTCGGGCACATGATTCGAACGACTTTCTCGGCCATTATCTGATCGCCCTTCCTGTCGGTTTGACGTGGTGTGTATCGGCGGTCATCCGGGAAGACTTGACGCGGCTGTCGGTCGCAGAAGTTGAATCCGGGTGCATAGGGCGTTGACGATCGGCTAGGATCGGTGCTTTCACACGATCAGGTGCTTCATCGATGCGTCCAGATAACTCTGACTCTCTTGAACTCTGTTCGCCCGGACACGCTCAGGCCGTGATCGGGCTGCAATGGGGCGACGAGGGCAAAGGCAAGGTGATCGACCTGCTGGCGCCCCGATTTCAGGCGGTGGTTCGATACAACGGCGGGGCGAACGCGGGGCATTCGGTGGTGTTCGGTGGCAAGCGGCACTCGCTCCACCTGATTCCCTCGGGGGTCTTTCATCCGGGCGTTCTCTCGATCATCGGGAATGGGGTGGTGGTCGATCCCGAGGCGCTGATCGGCGAGATCGAGAAGCTTTCTGGCGCCGGGTTCGAGACGAACCGGCTGAAAGTCTCCTCGCGCGCCCATGTGGTGTTCCCATATCACAAGTCGGAGGACGCGATCCGAGAACGAACACTTTCCGAGCGCGCAGGCGGTGAGAGCATCGGCACCACGAAGCGCGGCATCGGTCCGGCCTATGCGGACAAGGCGACTCGGAGTACGGCGATTCGGATGGCGGACCTCTTGCGTCCTGATCGGATGCGCGAGCTACTTTTGCAGATCGTGCCGGCGCGGAATCGCGAGCTTGCGGCGATCGATCAAGACGCGGAGCAATGCAGCGCCGATTCAATGATCGAGCGGGCGATCGGATGGGGTCGCGTTCTCGGGCCGCACATCGAGGACTCCGTTCGGCTCGTTCAGGATGTCTTCGCTTCGAATGGGCGGGTGTTGGTCGAGGGCGCGAACGCGACACTGCTCGACCTCGATCACGGGACTTTTCCGTTCGTGACTTCCTCGAACTGCTCGGCGCTGGGGATCTGCGCGGGCTCGGGGATTGCGCCGCGTCGACTGGGGGGCATCATCGGTGTGGCCAAGGCGTATTGCACACGCGTCGGCGGCGGACCGTTCCCCACGGAGCAGGCGAATGAGCATGGCGACTATATCCGTGAGCGCGGGCGCGAATACGGGACCACTACGGGCAGACCGAGGCGTTGCGGCTGGCTGGACCTCGTAGCGCTGCGGTACGCCGTTCGCCTCAACGGCGTGGATGCCATCGCACTCACATTGCTTGATGTGCTTGCGGGGCTTGAGGAGTTGCCCTTGTGTGTTGGCTACCGGATCGGAGGCGATGTGTCGGAGCACTTTCCGCCTGATGCGTACGATCTGAGCCGGGTCGAGCCGGTCTATGAGCGGGCACGCGGATTCGAGGGGGACCTATCTGGCGTTCGGCGATTCGAGGACTTGCCGAGGGACGCGAGGCGCTACGTTGAGTTCATCGAGACGTTCGCCGGCGCACCTGTGCGAATGATCGGCGTCGGACCGGACCGCGAGCAGACGATTATCCGCGGGTAGCCTTTCGGTAGCGCGACTCGGCGTCCTCGAGCGACTTACGGGCTTCCGCGAGACGGGCCTGCACATGGTTGTGCTGGTGCGGATAGCGGTTGGCGTCGTACACCTCGAGCGCACACTGGAAATAAGCGACAGACTCCTGGAGATTTTCGATCACATCCCCGTCGGGCATTTTCATCCACGCCTGTCCGAGGTTGGCCTGTGTCTTGGCCCAGTCGAGGGGGAACTGTTCGCGGGAGCGCACTTCGAGCGCCTGTGTGAAACAAGCGACGGCTTCCTTGATGCAGTCACCCTTCTTGTTCGGGGGCAGGTGGAGCAACGCCGTGCCGAGGTTGTTGAGGGTCGCTGCCCACTCGACGGGATGGGCCGATCTCGTACGCACCTCGAGCGCGGACTTGTAACAGGCGATCGCCCTCCGGAGGTTTCGGTCTCGGAGGTCGTCCTTGGCGGGGAGCAGCGCCCATGCATTGCCCAGATTGCTCTGCGTGGCGGCCCAATCGACACGGCGGCCCTCGCGCGACCAGACTTCCAGTGCGCGTGCCTGGCATTCGATGGCGCGCTGGATGTTCTCGGCGTGGTCGCCTGATGGGAGTTGCATCCACACATTTGCGAGATTGTTCTGGAGGCGGGCCCATCCGATAGGATCGGCGGCTTCGGTGCGAACCTCCATGGCGGCGCTGAAGCAGATCAGGGCGCGTTCGAGGTTCGTGGCGCGATTGCCCCTTGGCGCGCGCTCCCACGCGTGGCCCGCGGCATTGTGGACGATCGCCCAGCGCCCGGGGTTGTCCTCTCGCGTCCAGACTTCGGCGGCCATACCGAGGTGGCGCGTCGCCTTCTGCAGGTTCTCGGCGCGGTCGCCGGAAGGTGCGTCGAGCCAGGCGATCCCCAGTTGGTAGTGCGCTTGCGCCCAGAGGTCGGGCATTTTCTCTCTCGAGATCGTGACGAGGGCGCCCTCGAAATGTTCGATGGCCCGCTCGATGCATTGGGCCCGATCCGCACTCGGTCGATGCACGCACGCGGCACCGAGGAGCAACCCGATTCGCGCCGCGTCCGGCGAGTCGGCGCGGAGGTCGAGTTTGGTGGCGGCCAGGAGATCGGTCGCTTGTTTGTAGGCGTCGTCGATGGTGCCGCGGGTCGATCGCATGAGCGCCACGGCGACATTCAAACGGCGCTGGAGGTCATCCTTGGCGTGACGCGCCGCGATGTATTCGCTCAGGGCGTCGTCGAATCGACCGTCGTAATAGAGGCGGTCGCCTCGGAGCGTGTAGTTCTCCTCCGGCGGAACGCTCTCGGGTAAGGAGGCGAGCAGCGCATCGGCACGGACAAAATCGGCGCATGCTACGGCCGCGAGGGCGCGACCGAAATGATCTCGTGATCCGGTAAGTCGGTCGACAACCTCACGCTGGCGCGGCGTCAATGGTAGGAACGATGGGTCGTCGCCCGGATACTTATCGCCGAGCACCACCGACCGAATCAGGTCGATATCCTCAGGCGAAGCGTCGGCGCCTTGCGCCTCGGCCGACGCGGGAGATGCGTGCGACGACGACTCTGACTGCACGGTACCGGCCGCCGACTCCGGCACCTTCATTTCGGGCAGGGCCCATTCGGACTCGGTTCCGGTGAGCGGACCATCGAGCCATGCGCGGTACGCGTCGAGTTGCCTATCGATCTCGTGCCCCTGCCGATCCAGCCACTCTGTCAGCATGCGATTGAACGCGGGATGTCTCCGGAGGGTCGAGTCGATCAGCCCGGGTGTGACGGTGAGCGCCTGCATCCAGATGTGCGCTCGCTCGATCGAGAGGTGCGGGTGGCGGCGGTGCCCGGTCGAGATCGCTTCCAGCGCTTGTCGCGCGGTGCCGTAGCGCCGGATGAGTCGGCAGAGGAATGCCTGCGCCCGTTCGAGGTCCTCGGGGGTTGTCTTTTCTGATTGGATGAAGAGCGACGATGCGACGAGGCGGACGAGCAATGGAACCGCTTCGAGCCCCGACTTGGTTGTCTGAGTCTCGCCCAAGAGCGTCAGAATCGCACCGGAACTCACGCTCCCGACGGTCTGCACGAGTTTGGCCACCTGTCTCGACGAGGCCATGCCGGATTATAACCCGACGGCGCCCGATGCGGTCAGAATCCCGCGGAGCGGAGCCAAGCGCTGGGGGCGAGGTCCATGGCGCGGGCCACGGCAAGCATGCTCTCGAGACTCGGCAGATGTGCGCCGCGTTCGATGCTCGACAACTGGCTCACGCTTACGCCGGAGGCCTCGGACAGGTCCTTGAGCGTCCAGCCCCGCTCGGTACGAGCGACGCGAATCTGGCGGCCGAGTTCGGCACGGAGGCGATCTTGCGGCCGCCTCCCGAGATCGAATGCCTCGGCCGCCTGCTGGAGCGTCTTGCGGAGTTCATTGATTGAGAATGGTTTGGCGAGGTAATCGAATACATCTCGCTTGAACGTCTCGCGCATTGTTTCCATCGACGGGTACCCGGTGACGACGATGATGCAGAGTCTGGCCCATCTCCGGCGGAGGACGGCGAGGACTTCCTCGCCTGAGTGACGCCCCATTTTCATATCGAGCAGCACGATGTCGGGCATCGATGACTCGATCGCCAAGTACAGTTCATCGGGCGTCGCGACCGCGCGGACATGATGCCCGTCGGCTTCGAGTGCGCTGATGATGAACTCGCGGAAGTCGGCATCATCATCGAGCGCAACGATCGAGAGCGGGGCCGCCTCGGTGAGTTGATCGTCGGTTCGTGATGTGGCGTCTGGCGGGGGTGTCATGTTTGGTCTGCTGTTGCTATCGGTGGTTCGCTCCCGGGGAGCATCACTTCAAAGACGGCGCCGTGATCGGGGTGAGTCGCGTTGCGTGCGAGGATGAGGCCGCCGTGTTCCTTGACGATACCCTCGGCGACGGCGAGGCCCAACCCGGTGCCGTTGGCATCGAGCCGGGTCGATGCGAATGGCTCGAACAGGCGCGGGAGGACATCGGGCGAGATGCCGGGGCCCGAGTCATGGATCATGACGGACACCCACTGGCGTCCGTCTCGGACGGACCGGTTCGCCGAGACGCTGATGGTCCCCCTGCCGTCCATCGCGTCTGAGGCGTTGCGGATGAGGTTGACGAAGACCTGGGCGAGACGGTCGGGATCGCCGACGACGGTCAGACCGGGTACGACCGAGGACTCGAAACTCGTGCTGCGAGTCCCGCGGTCGAGGCGGACGAGCGTCCAGCACTCATCGATGAGCGGCGCGAGTTCGACGATATCGGCGAGAGGGGGCCGTACGCGAGCGAAGTCCAAGAGACTCTCACCGAGGCGCTCCAGCCGCCCGATCACGCGTCGGATGAGCTCGATTCTCGCTTTCTCGTCTGTGGGGTAGTCGTTCCGGGCGAGTTGCTCGACGGTGCCCTTCAGGACGGCGAGGGGCGTGTTGAGTTCGTGCGCGATTCCGGCGGACATCATGCCCAGACTCACGAGCCGGTCTTGATCGGCCATGTTGCGGCGAGCCGTCTCGAGCAGATGGTTTTTTCTGCGGAGTTCCGAGGCGATCCGTTCGAGTTCCTCTTCCTGCTGGCGGAGCTTGCGCACGGTGGCGTTGCGCGAGCGCATGATGTCGCCGAGTTCATCGTCCGGGATGCGATCTTCGGGGATCAGTTCGGCATCACGGATGCCCGCCTGAACGGCCGCGTCGGCGCGCCGGACACGCTCGATGGGCTGGTAGACGTGGCGCGGCAGAATGAATACTTCAATAACCAGTGCAATGACGGCGTAAATCCCGATGAGGGCCACCATCAGGATGAGGTAGAGCTTGCCGACGATCGCTCGAGCAACGGGCGAGTCGGCGGTCGCGGCGATGATCCGCCCGGACGTGTCCCGGAGGGCTGCGCCTGAGTTTCCCTGCAGCGTTGTGAATGGAATGACCTGTTCGGGCGCGGAACCGCGCAGGAGCTCGTCCAAGTTGGGCATATTCTGCGGGTCGCCTGAACGCCATTCGATCACACTGACGCCCTCGACGGGCAGTTCGGCGATCGTGCCGACGCGCACGTAATCGGCCAGCGCCAGGCGGCACTCGCGCTCGCCGGAGCGCCGGAGGACCTCCTGAATCGGCCCCTGTAGAACGGCGAGCAGGAGGATTGCGAGCGAGAGCGAGAAGGCGGTGTGCAGAACGATCATCTTGGATCGGACACGGACCGCCCAGGCGAGTCGCCTTCGCTGCGGAGTTGTCGTCTTGTCGGTCATGGCGCGGGGGCGGGCTCGATGGCTTCGTCCGGGACAGAATACTGCTCGGCCTGCTCCTGAAACTCGCGCTCGCGTTCGGCGCCGCGCATCAGGTCATGCACGACGAAAATCATGGCGCCGACGAACAGGACCAGGGCGATCAGCGCCACGGCGCTCCCGACGCGCGAACGAGCCCGGGCATGGGATAATGCGTCCCGGCTTGCATCTTGGCCGTGCGACTTCCAGAGACGGTCGAGCTCGGCGCGAACTGCATCGATGTGCGGCGATCGCTCAGCGCTGAACTTGAGTGGTCGGACAATGCTCTGCGTGGTCGGGAAGGCCGCCTCGATGTCCGCACGGCGTACCCGAGCGATCCAGACGAGCCGATCGGGCCAGGCGATCTCTTTCAACCCGGGTGATGCTAGAGCGGTTTGGGTCCCATCGGTGGGACCTCCGGCCATGGCTGCTTCGACCGCGGCGCGGATCAGTCGAGACTCGCCCGCGCCATTGAGGTTGGCATGGAGGTCGGTGGCTCGTTCGAGCGCGAGGCGTCCGCCGACGGCATCGCCCCGGACCAGGACGCCGACCTCCCAGATCATTCGGGCGGTGTCGATCGGGCTGCTCATCCGGGCATCATTGCACGTCGGAGGCCCCGAGGCGAGCGATGCGGCGCGGTACGCTGGTGATTCCCGCGCGTCGATGCGCGGCCGCAAGTCAACACGGAGCGACTCATGGCGAAGGTGAGCACACGGACGGAAAAGGACACGATGGGCGAGATGACTGTGCCGGCGGATGCGCTGTACGGCGCATCGACGCAGCGGGCTGTGGAGAACTTCCCGGTTTCGGGGAGACCGGTGCCGTTCGCGGTGGTACAGGCGTATGCATCCCTCAAGGCGGCGTGCGCGACGGTGAACGAGGGTTTGGGGCGGCTCGACAGGCCCCGGGCGTCGGCGATCCGATCGGCTTGTGAGTCGATTGCTACGGGCATGGCCGATCACGGCGGCTGGGCGCGGCACTTCCCGGTGGATGTGTTCCAGACGGGGTCCGGCACTTCGACCAACATGAACGCGAACGAGGTGATCGCGAATCTGA
This sequence comes from uncultured Phycisphaerales bacterium, assembly GCA_937879825.1. Classification (GTDB taxonomy): domain Bacteria; phylum Planctomycetota; class Phycisphaerae; order Phycisphaerales; family UBA1924; genus JACKHC01. The sequence continues at coordinate 10,412 of CALFMQ010000044.1, read as the reverse complement.
TCTGCCTGGCCAAGAAGAAGGCGATCGGTTCGTCAAAGGACGCGGCGTACCTTAAGGGTGGTGGCGTTCACCCGAACGATCATGTGAACATGGGGCAGTCGTCCAACGACACGTTCCCGTCGGCGATGCAGATCGGGGCGGTGCTGGAGATTCGAGAGCGGTTACTCCCCGCCCTGCGCGTGATGGGCGACGAACTGGACAAAAAAGCGAAGCAGTGGAACAAGGTCATCAAGATCGGACGGACGCACCTGCAGGATGCGACGCCGATCCGGCTTGGTCAGGAGTTCTCCGGATACGCGCGGCAGGTGCGCCAGGCGGAGCGGCGAGCGCAAAGCGCATTGGAGTCATTGTGCGAGTTGCCGATCGGGGGTACGGCGGTCGGGACGGGTATCAACACGCACAAGGAGTTCGGCAAGCGTGTTTGTGCGGAACTGTCCAAGATGCATTCGAGCGAGACCGCGCGTGTTACCTTCAAAGAAGCGAGGAATCACTTCGAAGCGCAGCACACGCGAGATGTGATCGTCGAGGCATCGGGGCACCTCAAGACGATCGCCGTGAGCCTGTCGAAGATCGCGCACGACATCCGGCTGCTCGGGAGCGGGCCGCGCTGCGGGATCGGAGAGTTGAAGTTGCCGGCGGTGCAGCCGGGCAGCTCGATCATGCCGGGCAAGGTGAACCCGGTGATCTGCGAGATGGCGGTCCAGGTCGCGTGCCAGGTTGTCGGGAATGACGCCGCGATCACGATGGGCGGACTGGGCGGGGTCGGGTCGCTTCTGGACCTGAACGTCGCGATGCCGATGATGGCGGACAACCTGCTTGAGTCCATCCAGCTCCTGAGTCGGGCGTGCGATGTGTTTACGCAGAAGTGCCTGTTGGGGCTTGAGGCGGACGAGGATCGCTGCGAGGCCCTCATCGAGGGGTCGCTGGCGATGTGCACAAGTCTGGTCCCGGCGATCGGGTACGACAAGAGCGCCGCGATCGCCAAGCAGGCGTACGCCGAGGGCAAGACGGTCCGCCAAGTCGCGATTGAATCGGGCGTTCTGAGCCAGACCGAGCTCAAGCGGCTGCTGAATCCCGCGAGCATGACCAAGCCGGACTGACCGGGCCTCCTGGCGTCCGAGAGCGGGCACTTGCACTAAGTCCGGAATCTGCAAGTATTTATCGGAATGGCACGATCTGTTTCCGTGTCGTCTGCGGACGTGATGGGCATGCTGATGTCATTTGTTCAATAGCGATGCAAGGTGATTCTCCAAAGAAACACAGCGGCCGGTCGGGATGCGCCGATCCTGAGCCGCATTTGTGGTGGGTTGACCCGGCGAGTTGTATGAGACCGAGCGAGGCGAAAAACAGATCACGTCGGCCAGCGGCTGATTTGGGGCGCGAGCGTTTCCGACGATTGTGGGGTCCAACTCCAGACTCAGCACCGACATCGTCTCATAGCCCACGACCTCTGCCCCTCGATTCACCTCGCCTCTAACGATGACCGTCCCAGGAGACGAACCCGTGCCCACGACAAACACAGCAAACCGTTCGCATCTCGCCCGCCGGACGCCCGGCAATCTCTGCCTGCTCTTCCTTTGCGCCGGGATGTCAGTGGGAATGTCAGCGCCCACGCTTGGTGCTGACCTGACATCAACGGTTCAGATCGATGCGCCGAGCACGATCACCGTCGAACTCCCCACCGACTACCTCGCATGGGATCTGTGCTGGGGTCAGTACCGTGAGGAGGCATGCGTGACGCTCGCTGATCTGATCATCGAACAGATCAGCGACCCCGAGATGCTGTACGTGATCGACATCCCGCAGCTCTCCCCCAAATGGACTCCGGTGAGGGCCGGTCGGCAGAAGACGGACTTTAAGGGACAGAACATCAACCACGATCTGCTCCGGCACGCCCGGCTCACCTATGAGCGGGATATCGAGCAGGCCGTGATCGCGTTGATCAATCTCGTGCGAGAGGCACGCCCGGGTGTGCGGCTGACCGTGAACGGCTTCGGGCCGATCGCGCCGAAGGGTCGTCGGGCAGCGAGCTATCTCGATCTCGCGGATCACATGGATTTCATCATCGCGGTCGAGTTCGACAAGGGTAGTTCGAAGGTTGGCATCGACCGGCGCGTGACCAAGAAGCTCGGGCGTCGCCAGATCGACTCGCTCGCCGATGAGGGCCTCCCCGTCCTGGCACGAAGCGAGAGCGATTGGTACGCCCTAGGTTTCGACGACTCGATCGTTGATGACCTGTTGGACGTTGGGCCCGAAGGCGACATTGTCTGGGAAGACGATGACTCCTCGGAGCACCTCGACGACTCGGATGACACTTCGGCGGACGATCCCGCCAACGACGATGTGCCGCCCTCCGACCCGTACATCAACGATAACGATCCGGGAGTTGACGACCCCGACGGGTTTGAGGCCGGCGACGGCGGAGACTCCGGTGGTTCGGATGGCGGCGATGGTGGCGAAGGCGGCGGCGCTGCGCCCGGCAATCCGCCCGCGGGCGGAGGCGGCGGTGGTGGTGGCGGCGGCGGCGCGCCCGTTGAGCCGGAGACGTTCACGATCACGCTGCCCGCGCAGATGGAGTCGCCCTACGGCTCGCAATGGGGCACTCAGAATCAGGACACGCTGCTCGTCTATCCGGCGCAGTACGAGGCGCATTCGAACACCATCATCGCGCTCCCCCTTAGCTTCCCGAGCCACAACGCGCCCGACGAAAATCCGCGCAACTGGAACTATGAGTTCCGGGGCGTGGACCCCGAACACTTTGTCCTTATGGAGGAAAGGTTCGACATCGTCGACGGGATGATGCAGATGATCCACGACGCGGGTTATCGCGAGGTGTGGTTCTGGGGCTTCAGCGGCGACCACGTTCACAACTCTGAGACCGCCGAGATCTCGATGCCGTGGCTCCACCTGGATGGTTGGACGCAGCCGATGATCGACACCTGGCCCGCCTTCTCTCAGCGTTGGCGCGACGCAGGGATGAAACTGGGCCTGTACCTCGGTGCGATCAACACGCCGAACTTCGGGACGACGCTCAACCCGGAGCATCGCTGGATCACGCGCGACGACTACGAGTTTGTGGGTGATACCGTGAAGCAGGCCAAGGACATGGGGTTCGAGGTCGTCGCGTTCGATGCATTCGTGTGGATTCTCTCGATGCGCGACATGCCGGAGTGGGCCAACTGGGGTCCGACATCTGTCGGGCCGCGTGATAAGGGCATTGCGCTGGATCTGATCTCCTACCTTCGCAACCGTCCCGACCTGCAGGGCGTGGAGTACGCCGGCGAGAGCATGCTGCCGTACGGCAAGTTCGTCGCGGCCATTCCGCCCCTCGAACTCGTGACACCGAACGCCGAGCCGTCACCCTACTTCGACTCTCTCAATACGCTCGAGGATCCGGAGATCTTCGACCGGGTGAACCCGGGGCGTGAAATCATCAAGATGCTCGGCGGGTATACGCAGTGGCCGGTGGCCGAGTACAACGGTCTCAAGGCGAAGTGCGCCGAGTACAACTACCGCATGTGCATCGACTACCGCGTGTTGCAGCAGATGGGCGAGATCGGCACGCTGCAGGCCGAAGCACAATAATGTGAGTCGGTGCGCAGAACCTGAGCAGCAATCACAACGGGTCGGCCCTCGGGCCGGCCCGTTTCTTGATTCTCGCAATCACTTCTGTCGTTTGCTATGCCGGTCGACAAACGCGTTGTACTGCGCTTCGGTGTCGATACCGCCGAAGAACTCCCCGTCTCGGACGATGACCTTGATCGAGTACCCGTTCTCGAGAGCGCGGAGTTGTTCAAGACTCTCGGCGACTTCCGCGATGCCGGGCTTGAGTCGGACATAATCATCGAGGAACGAGCGGCGATACGCGTAGATGCCCAGGTGTTTGAGGCGGGCAACGCCGTGCCCGTCGCGGTCGAAGGGGATACATGCGCGCGAGAAGTACAACGCCTTGCCCTGGGTCGAGACGACGACCTTGACGCACATCGGATCGGCCGGGTCCTCCGACTCGCGGAACGGTGTCGCGACCGTGGCGATGGGCGCGCCGTGCGGGCCCTCTCGATCAAGGGTCTCCACGAGGTCGTCGATGAGTGTCGGGTCCATCTCTGGCTCGTCGCCCTGAACGTTCACCACGATGCCTCGCGTGTCGATGCCCAGGGCGGAGCAGGCCTCCGCGAGTCGAGACGTGCCGTTGGGATGTTCGGACCGGGTCATCACAACGCCGCCGCCGAATGCGCGCACGGCGTCGGCGATGCGGTCATGATCCGTTGCGACGACGACTCTGCTGACGTATTTGGCGCGGGACGCCGCCTCATACACATGCTGCACGAGCGGCTTGCCGGTCTTGGAAGCGAGCATTTTCTCGCGGAATCGAACGGATGCGAGGCGCGCCGGGATGACAACGGTGGCGTACGCGGGCATGGGTGACCTCCGGGCGCTACGCCCCGACTCGATGAATCATCCCCGGAGTTCCTTGACCAGCGCCTGTAGTTCGGTGCGGCGGTCGCGGACATCTCGGTACCCGATCTGCTGGATCGCGATGCTCGACGCCAGTTTGAGCGCTTCTTCGGCGGCATCGAGGTCGCGATTCTCACGCCCTCGGGCTTCGAGCGAAGACATCAGGCCGTAGCGCGATGCGAGAAGGAGTTCCTGCGTGAGGTTGCCATCGTCTGCGAGGGCCCTGCGGTATGTCTGCTCGGCTTCCTCGTTCCAACCGAGCTTCTCGAATGAATGCGCCAAGTACAGCAGCGCATCTACGAGCTTGCCGGGGGCGTTCTGGCCTTCCTGAAGTTGCTGAATCGCGGCCTCGTACTCGCCCGCGTCAAAGAGGCGGCGGCCCAGTTCGAACTTCAGCGCCAGGTCCGTCGGGTAGTTGGCGACACGCTCACGGTATTCGGCGATCTCGGCCTGCGCGAGCTCGTTCGTGGCCGAGTCGATGAGTGCCGCGAGTTCGGCGTTGTCGGGTTCGCCGGCAAGACGGGTCCGGAGTTCGGCGATCTTGCGGCGTCCGGCGCGCAGGCGGATCTCGCCGGCCTGCTGCTTGAGTCTGTAGTTGGCGGTCTCATTGAATCCGCGCATCAGTATGTTGTGGGCGAGTTTGAGGTCGCCCGGCTTGTCGCGTTCGAGAAGAATCTTGGCGTACTTCTGGATGGCTGCCAGGTCATTCGGTCGCTGCTGATAATCGGCGGCGGCTTCGTTGACCACGCGGTCGACTGTCTCCTCGCTCTTGACGATTCGGTCGGCCTCGTCGAGGCGTCGTTGCTCGTCGAGATCGCGGATGTTCCTTCGGAAGCCCCCTGCTTGCCCGGTCTGGTCGTACCCGCCTTTGGACATCGTCTCCTCGGCGGAGAGATTGCGGACCTCGGCTTGAAGACGCGCATCGGACGGGTCGAGTCGGCACGCGAACTCGCCCGCACGGACCGCCAGTTCGAAGGCGCCGGCTTGCCGGAGCACCTCCATCAGCTTGACCATCTGGGCCTTCTTGGCCTTCTTGTCGTCCAGTGCCTTGCCGAGCACGCGGTCGCCCAGCCAGATGGCCTGCTCATTCTGCCCGAGTTTGATGGCTTCTTCGGCGGCCCTGAGCCCGTCCGACCAATCGCTCGGCTTGGTTCCCCATTCGAGAATCGCTGCAACGAACTTCGTTGCCGGGCTTTTTGCGTCGCGAACGACTATCGATTGGTCCTTCGTCGGTCCCTTGGCCTTGGGGTTGTCGCGTAGGAATGCGGCTGTCGAGGCGAAGAACTTCTCCATCGCCTCGAAGTTGGACCAGTCGCGGAGGAGCCCCGAGAGCCACATGGTCATGGCGTATTCGTAGTTGGTGGTCTCGTGGACAGTTTGGGCGCGTTCAAAGAATGCTTTGGCCTTGCGCGGATCGGGCTGAAGGGCCGCGTCCGCGGACTCGGGAATGTCCAGCTCCGCGCCATTGGGTTGGGAGTCGGTCTGGTCGCCTTCCTTGCCGGACTTTCGTTTAAAGATCGCCAACTCGGGTCCGCTCCTATCGCCCGCCGCACGGGGAACGCACGCTCCCGACACGGGGCGGGTCATGCTACGCCATACGCCCCTGAGCGTCACGCGGTGCCGGCCATCCTGAGAAGGGGATACACTCCGAGGATGAGCGTCGACCCCAAGACCCTATCCATTGTGCATTATCCGGCGGAGGTGCTCCGCCAGAAGGCGAAGGAAGTGCCCGATGTGACGGCTGACGTCCGCCGGGTCGCGGAGCGGATGATCGAGTTGATGTTCGAGGCCGAGGGCATCGGGTTGGCGGCACCGCAGGTGGGTCTCCCGTGGAGGATGTTCGTCGCGCACGTGCCGGAGAACGAGGATCGCTCCCTCGGGGCGGATCCGTTGGAGGCGACCGGCGAGCCGATGGTGTGCATCAACCCGCGGCTCAGCCAACCAGAGCGGGATCTGGTGCCACTGGACGAAGGATGCCTTAGCCTGCCGGAGATCGTTGGCGAGGTCAGGCGACCGAGCAGGATCACTATGACGGCCCTCGGGATAGACGGCCGCGAGTTCACGGTGCGGGCGGCCGGGCTGCTGGCCCGGTGCTGGCAGCACGAGAACGACCACCTCGACGGTGTGCTCATCATCGATCGCATGACGCCGCCGTCTCGGCTTCGTAATCGCAACGCTCTCAAGGCGCTGGAGCAGCGCGCGGTGTTTCACTGATGAGAGTGTTGTTTCTGGGCGCGGGGGCGTTCGGTGTACCGACACTTGAGGCGCTTGTTCGGGCGCACGAGGTGGTTGGCGTCATCACGCAGCCGGACCGGCCGGCGGGGCGCGGCCGGAAGCTCACCGCGACCCCCGTTGCGCAATGGTCATTGGAGCATCTGAAGGGCGCGGCGCTGATCCGCCCGGAAGATGTCAACACGGACGAGGCGATACGCTTCGCGCACCAGCTGCGAGCGGACGCTTGGGTCATCATCGCCTTCGGCCAGAAGCTGGGCGAGTCGCTATTGAGCGATCACTTCGCGGTCAACCTCCATGCGTCTCGATTGCCGAGGTGGCGGGGCGCCGCTCCGATCAATCACGCGATTCTGGCCGGCGATGCGATAACGGGTAACTCGGTCATCACGATCGCGCAGCGGATGGACGCGGGCCTGGTGCTCGGCATGAGCACACGGGCGATCGCGCCGGATGTGACCGCGGGGATGCTGCATGACCAGTTGGCGGGCGACGGCCCGGCATTGGTGCTGGACGTACTGGAGCAGCAGGCGCGCGGCGATCTCAAGCCGACCGCCCAAGATGAGTCGTGCGTCACGCGGGCGACGAAACTGGGGCGACGGGACGGATGGGTCGATTTCTCGCAAACAAGCGAAGAATGTCGGTGCCGGATCAACGGCCTGAGCCCCTGGCCCGGCGTCAAGGCGGGGTACCGCGGAAGGCAACTCGGACTGGTACGTGCAACGCGAAGCGCCGAGTGGGACGGGGTTGGTGCCGCGGGCGAGATTGTCGATGCGAGAATGGGTCTGGTGGCGTGCGCCGACGGCGTTGTGCAACTGCTCGAAGTCCAACCCGAAGGAAAGAGCGTGATGGCATGGGTCGATTTCGCGAATGGCCATCGCGTGACCGAGGGTGATCGCCTGGAGCGAGTTGAGTCATGCTGACTCTCTGGGACATCCTGCCCAAGCGTATGCGGCCGGCGGCGCAGCCGAGGCCCGCGGTTGTGACCCGGATCACCAAGTCGCGACCGAAAGTGAGCAAGTCGCACGAGCGGTATGACGAGCTCGCGCGGGACCTGTTGGAAGAGTATGGCGTTCGGGTGCGCAAGTGGCGGAGTTCGATGTCGGGCGTGGCTTGGCAGGTGACATATCAGGATGGGACCGTGTCGAAGTTGATCGAAGCCCCCAGGCCGCGTGGGCCGATGTCGGCCGCGGTCTTCTGTCACGAGATCGGGCACCACGCGATCGGTTTCCATCGGTACAAGCCGAGGTGCCTTGAAGAGTTCCACGCTTGGGATTGGGCGCTGAGGGAGATGGAACGGCGCGGCGTGAACGTCACGGATCGCGTGCGTGAGCGGATGCACGAGTCGCTCCATTACGCGATCCAGAAGGCGGCGCGGAGAGGCCTGAAGCAGCTTCCAGCGGAACTGGCCCCATATATGAGTCCGCCCCTGCGAAGGGGCGGCCATAGCGTCTCGGCGTGAGGCGTTCTCGATGGAACGCTGAGATTCCGGGGGCCGCGTGGTATGGCAGCGTATTTGCGAAGGATTGGGGTCAAGGACGGGTCTCGGCCGGCCCGATATGTCTCACGAAAGGGGTATCCCATGAGAGTCGGATCACAGAACCACAATCTCGGGAATCTGCTGAAATACCACGCGACGCAGCGGCAGCAGCGGTTCGCTCAGCAGTTCGAGGGCACGCGGAACTTTCAGGACAGCCTGAAACGCGGGGCGGATACGTTTACCCGTTCGGCTGCCCATGCGGATGGAGCGCATCATCTGCGTTCGGAAGCGCACAAACTGCGGGGCAGCACATTCGACACGCCTCGCGGCGGGCTGACCCCGGAACAGGCGGAACGATTGAAGGCGAAGGTGGCTGAGGAGGCAGGCACTTCTGTCAATCAGGACCTGCCTCCGGCGTCGCCCGAAAGCGGGGATACCCAGACTTCGGCCCCGACCGTCTACACGCAGGCAGACATCGATGCGCTGCTGAAAGTCTTTGGATCCGTCCAGGGCGATGACGCCTTTGACGAAACCATGGACATGAACGCGGACGGCAAGATCGATGCCGACGACCTCAATCACATGCTCTCGAGTTTCGCTCAGCAGGAGCCGGCGGAGAGCGAGCCGGTCACCTATACGCAAGCCGATGTCGAGAACCTGATGAAGATCTTCGGATCTGTCGCGGGCGATGACGCCTTCGACGGCTCCATGGATATGAATAACGACGGCAAGATCGATGTCGATGACCTCAATCATGTGCTGTCGAATATCGAGGAGCCCGAGGAGGGCTGATCGCTCGATCCAACCCGTTGCCGTGAACCAAGGGCGTCTCGCGTGAGACGCCCTTTTTCATTGCCCGATAACGCGGCGCGGTTGGTCTGTGACGGCATAGGCGACGGCATGTCATCGGTGTTGACGAGAGTTCGGGCGGCATGATCGCGGCTCGCGGCATGGTTGTCTCCGGCGGCCGAACCGGCTGCCGGAGCGAGCATGAGTCGAAGAACTGGAATCCCGGCCACCCTCGGCGCCCTGATCGCGTGCGCGATTGCTTCGCGGTCGATCGGCGCGGAGTTTGTCTTCTCCGAAAAGGAGGAGTTGCTCTCGACATCGCCCGCTGCAGCGCTGCGTGTTTCGGTGATCGACGGTGAACCGATGGAGAATCTGCTGGGTGTGCTTCCCGGCACCGGGCAGATCGGGATGTTCGGGCGTAACGGAACGGGCGGGTTCACGGCGCCGGTGTACTTCCCCGCGGGGCCATCCCCATCGGCGATGATCGTCGCCGACCTCGACGGCGACGGCGATAAGGATGCCGCGATAACGAACTCATCGGCATCGCGCATCACCATTGTGTTCACGGAGAACGGGGCGTTCGCGTCATCGCGCATCGTGACGATCGGGCAGCAGCCGACCTCGATCGCTTCGGGCGATTTCAATCAGGATGGCCGTATCGATCTCGTCGCGGCCAACTTCAACTCAGACAATATGACGGTCGTGCTCAACGACGCTAGCGCTGAGTTCACAAACAAGTCGACGATCGGCGCTGGAAACGGGCCACATTCGCTCGTCTGTGACGACTTCGATGGCGACGGTGTGCTTGACATCGCTTGTACGCAGTACTTCACCAACGCGGTGTACCTCTATAGGGGCATCGGCAACGGCGCTTTCCTCCCCCCCATTTCGACCGTCGTGACGAATCGCCCGACGGCCATCGCGGCGGGCGACTTCGACCTCGATGGCGATCCGGATCTGGCGGTCGCCAATAGCAACTCGGGGACCGTCACCTTCTTGCGGAACCACGGGGGCGCGATGTCGTTCTGGATGCAGGAGTCGGCTGGGCTTCAGCCATCGGACATCCGCGTGGAGGATCTGGACCGCGACGGCGACCCCGATCTGGCGATCGCAACGGCAGGAGCGAACTCACTGGCGCTCTTTGAGAACCGCAACGCGGGGGAGTCCATGTTCAAGATCCTCCTACCGCTCAGCTACAAGCCGCAGAGCGTCGTCCTTCGGGACCTTGACGGAGACGGCGACGCGGATGTCATCGCTTCTTCGGCGACCAATGGCCGGATTATCGTGCTCCGGAACGAAACACCGGCGCCGTTCTGTCCGGGAGATGCTGATGCTGACTTGTATGTCGATGTGAACGATCTGAACATTGTTCTCTCGAACTGGGGCCGGTCGGTCGCACCGGGGACGCACGGCGATCTGTCGGAGGACGGGGTGATCGGCGTGGACGACCTCAATACCG
>CALFMQ010000043.1 GCA_937879825.1 uncultured Phycisphaerales bacterium | reverse complement strand
TTCCGGACCTGGTGAAAACGGCGATCTGACGGGAGTCCGGCGACCATGCGTACCCGACGGGCTCGCTGGACGTTTCGATGACTCGGGACTCGAATGAGTTGAGCTCGCGGATGTGAAGTTTCTCGTCGGCCAAGTACGCGACCTTGGAGCCATCGGGCGAGACCTGCGGTTTGCTGTAGTTGAACTTCTGAGTTGGTGTCTCGACGACGAGATCGTACTTCCGTACAGGTCTTTCCAATCCGGGGGCGGATGATCGAGCGGCGAACCAGCCCGCTGCTGAAGCGATCACGATGGCAAGCCCGACCATTGGGAGTACCGATCGACGCCTCTGTGCCGCGGGCACCGCGGCGGGTTGTTCGTTGCTCGAGTTGAGCAACTCCAACCGGACATCCCCGATGTCGCGGAATCGCTGGTTCTTGTCTCGTTCGAGGCAACGGGCCAGGACGCGCCGAACCGCAAGCGGCGTCTGGGGTGGGAGCAGGTCGAGGTGGATGTTCTTGTGGAGAATGGCACCGATCGAGTCGGTTGCGGTCTCGCCATGAAATGGGCTTGACCCCACGAGCATCTCGTAGAGCACCACGCCGAAGGACCAGATGTCGGAGCGCTTGTCGACCCGGCGTCCGCGCGCCTGTTCGGGGCTCATGTACGCCGCGGTCCCGAGGATCGCGCCCTCGATGGTGGGTGAGTGCTTGGGGTGCGGCGTGGTGAGCGTCGGTGAGTCAAGCCCGCCGGCCGAAGAAGGCGTGCCGTCGTCGGCGCGCGCCAGGCCGAAGTCCAGAATCTTGGCGACACCGTCGGGCGCGATCCTGATATTGGCGGGCTTGAGGTCGCGGTGGACGATGCCGGCTTCATGAGCCGCCTCCAACCCAGCGGCGATCTGCGCGGCGTGCTCGATCGCATCATCAACCGGGAGCGGTCCGCGATCGAGAAGATCTGCCAGGGTGTCTCCGGGGACATATTCGAGGATGAGGTAGCGCGCGCCGTCCTGCTCTTCGACGCCGTGGATACCGGCGATGTTCGGGTGATGGAGCGCGGCCAGGGTCCGGGCTTCCCGCTCAAATCGCTCGAGGCGAGCGAGATCGGTTGTGAGGTGTTCCGGGAGCGCTTTGACAGCGACTTGGCGGTCCAGCCGGGTGTCGCGCGCCAGGTGCACGACACCCATGCCGCCGCGACCGAGTTCGGAAAGGATCTCGAATGGGCCGATGCGGTCTGGCATGGTCATAAGAATACCGGAGGTCCCCCGGTGTCATCCATGAGGCAACTCTTTGCGCCTTGGGTGTACCATCGTGCATGGACATCGGGCCTGAGTCGTTATACCTGCGGGCGATCTCTGCTCTAGAGTCGGGCGAGATGGTGACAAGTGTCTGCGTGCCGCCGGATCGGATGATCCTGATCGGGCGCTCCTCGGAAGCGGATTGGGCGATTCCGGACTCGTCGGTGTCGCGGCGTCATGCATCGATCGTGCGCACGGGTGACGCGTGGATTATCACGGATCTGTCATCGCGTCACGGGACGCTAGTGAATGGCCGCCGGCTGGAGCCCGGGGCACCTGAAGCGCTTCATGACCGTGACGTGATCGCGTTCGGTGCGTGGCAGTGCCGGTGCATGGCCGGTTCGAGGCGGGCTGGTGTGACGACTCCGTTTGCGCCGGCGCTGGGAGCGAGCGTGAGCGCGATTCCCAAGCAGCAGCTGGAGGGAGTTGCGCAGCGCGGGCTCGAGGTGCTGATGCAGTTGACGGAGGCGCTGGAGGGGGCAGACACACGCGAGCGGGTTGCCCAAGCGACCGTGAACGCGGTGCGCGAGGCGACGGGTTGTCGGCGTGTTGTGCTGGTCGAGCCGGACTCGGAGTCAGAGTTGATGGTCCTCGCGTCGACCACGAAGGACTCCCCACGCGTCTCGCGATCTCTGATCGAGCAGGCGTCGCGGCACGGGCTTGTGCAGTTGATGGTGGAGGACAGTGGTTCGCGGGCGGCGCAGTCGATCATCGAGATGGGTATTCGTTCTGCGATTTGTGCTCCCATCATCGGAGAGGGATGCGCCCGTGCGTTCCTGGTCGTGGACACGCGGGATGCGGAGGGTGTCGTGCCGGCGGACGCTGGGGCCTTCTGCCAGTCGGTGTCGCGGGTCGCGGGGCTGGCGCTGGGGCGGATCAGTGCTGCGCTGATGACGGAGCGCCATCGGCAACTGCAGGGCGATCTGGAGGCGGCGCGTCGCGCTCAGGAGCTGCTCTCGCCGGCGCGTCGGGGGCGGCTGGGTTCGGTCGCGTATCAGTTCGAGTCGATTCCCGGGCGTGTGGTCGCGGGCGACTTGTTCGACATCTTCGCGCTCGATCCGATCCGCACCGCATTCTTCCTCGGCGATGTGTCGGGCAAGGGCGTCGGAGCCGCGATGCTGATGGCCGCGTGCCAATCGCAGTTACGGACACACCTGCTCTCGGGGGTCGACCTTTCGGATGCAATGGCTCGTGTGAGCGCGGACCTCTTTGCGCGAACCGCTGCTTCGAAGTTCGTAACTGTCATCGCGGGCGTCATCGACACGTCGCGGGGATCGCTTCGCGTCGTTGACGCCGGTCACGGCCACTTTCTCGTTGTGACCGGCACCGGGTCGGCGTCGCGCATCGAGGCCCCGGGCGGCTTCCCGCTTGGGGTGGTTGAGCGCGCGGACTACGAGGCGGCTGAGATTCCGATGCGCGAGGGGGGCGGGATCGTTGTGTTCTCTGACGGCGCGGTCGAACAGCCGGATGGTGCGGGCCGGCAGTTCGGGATGGAGGGCGTCATGAAGTCGGTGATGGGCGTCGGCGCGCCGCACGAGGCGGTTGACGCATTGATTCGCGAGGTGACCCGTCATGCTTCGGGAACATTTGCGGACGATCTGACCGCGGCCTCGATCTGGATCCAGCGCACCGATTGAGCGCACGGTCGCGGGCATTCGATGACATGAGATGACTCGGCGGCGGCGTTAGAGGCGGGACGACCACCAGGCGAGGAGCGTTGCGGCATCATCCGCCGGGACGCGATACGCCTCGGTGCTCATGCGTCCGAACTCCAGGAGCAGGCGATGCCGATTCTTTGCGTCCGGAGCGGTGTGGGCCCGTTGGAGCAGGCGAGCCGCGGTTGACGAGAGTTCATCGGGAGTCGGCATGGGGAGTCGCATGGCTTGCTTGGCGCTGAGCTTGATGGCCTGCGGCGAGAGCGCCGAGCCCGCGTGGCGTTGCATCGCGATTGCTGCGGATACGGGTGATGCGAGCGCGGCGGCGACCGCCCAGATATCGGCTGCCGCCTTCGGCACGACCGTAATGAGCGGGATACTGGGGAGGAGCCGCCCCGGTTCGTCCACAAACACTTCGATAATCTTGGTCTGAGTTGCGAGGATGATCTTGGGGATGAGTCGGCTCGACATCCAATCGGCGAGATTGCCATTGCTTTGCATGCGAGTGCGATCGATGCGCGGCGCTGCCCAAGATCTCTTGAGGATGCGAGTGCTTCTGTCGCCCCAATGACACGTGGCGAGATCGATGAGACCGGCGGTGACGATGGGCGGATAGCCGGAGTCGGCCACCTCTGAGCGGGGGACGCGCTGCGACTCGACGATAAACCCGTCGAGGCCGTAGTACTGGTCGCGGAAGTCCGCCGTGGCATCCGCGTAGTCTCCGACAACTCCCGAGGCGTCGAACGAGAACTCGGGGATGGCGAGCGCGGCCGCGGCGAGCGGCGCCCACGAGTCTTCGTTCCGGAGCGCGTCCATATCGACCTTGACTTCGGAGAGCATCCGGAACTCGGCGGCGCAGGACCGCTTGACACGGCGCGCGCGTGGGCCCGATCGCTCGATAGTGGGGGCACAAATGAAGACGCTTGCGCCGGGGAAAGTGCGCGCTTCGGACACCCAGAGGGCGGCAAGCGAGGCCTTGCTCAGGATGGAAGCACGAGCCGGCGCGGAGTCTCGTGATGAGAGGAATGACATCGGCTCGACCAGGGACACGCGGCCCCCCGGGCGGCACAGTCGCACGCCGAGAAGCATGAATGATGTTGACAAATCCGAGTAGGCACGGGCCGCCCCTCCGGTGATTGTGCTGAGCATGGCGGCGATTCGACGATCGGAAGCGGTGTCGGACTTCAGTTGGTTCAGGAAGGGCGGATTCCCGATGACGACATCGAATCCCCCGGAATCGCGGCCGTCGGCGGTTGGTTGGAACACCTCGGGGAACTCAAGATGCCAGTGAAAGAATCTGAACCGAGCGGCGAGACTCTCGATCTTCTGTTTTATTGACGGCGCGATCGACTCCGGATCATGCTTGATGCTTTGGAACACTGAGTCGCAAATGATGCTCGGAATTGTCGGATCGTGTGGGCGATCGATGACGCTTGCGGAGTCAGATTCGCACCATATGAACGAAGCGCACCATGCATCGGCGATGAGTCGTGAGTCATGAGATGACTTGGCCGAATGCTCGGTCTTGTCGATCGGTTCGGTGCGCTCGCGTCGAGTCAGCGTCGCCAACGCTGACACGCTGCGCGCCCGATCATTGGCGCTGACCCGGCATGATCCATCAGGTATCCCCGACTTGATCAGATCGGGCGTCGCACCGAGGAGTGCATTCCCGACCCTGATGTGGCGGCCGATCGCTCGGACGATCGATGGCTCTGCGCGCGACTCGATCCAAAGTGCGTGCTTGCAGATCTCGACAGCGATGGGGTTGATATCCACACCGAAGATGCATTCCCGATTAACATCACAGAAAGCGGCCTGCAACGCGTCGGCATCAGGGCGATGCTCATCGGAACGCAGTTGTGCGAGACGGTGGGCGAGCCGACGTGCGGCAGCGATGAGGAAGTTCCCGGTGCCGCAGGACGGATCGCAGACGGTAATCCCGAGCAGCGCCTCTTCCCGTGATTGCGGGGGTGCGTCTTCGAGGCGACTCGAGATGACCGGTTCGAGCGTAGAGTCGAGGAGACAATCGACGATCGGCGCGGGCGTGTAGAAGGACCCGGTCGCCTTGCGCTTGTTGCGTGCTCTGTACTGGAGCGAGAATGTTCGGGCCTCTGTATCAATCAGCGGCTCCAGGGAGAGCAGGGCTTCATATGCGTATCCCAGATGACCCGTGGGGATGGCCGCGCGGTCGACGTCCACAGCGCTGGGAGAGCGACTCTCGTTGGCGATCGTCTTCACGAAACGTGCGAAGTCCTGATCATCGAGATCGGGAAGCGGGTCCGCGTTCGAGGCGGGCCCGGTGAGGTCTGGCGTGAGGAGGTCTGACCAGAGGCACACGGGGCTGGTGTGGTGCGGATGGGCATCAGAATCGTCCCGCGACACAAAGGCGCGGCAGGCAAGAATGAACTCCCGCCATGACGCGTTGTTGCCGGCACAGGCGTCGGTGTCGGATGGGGTGGGCGGGCGCTGATCGGACGAGCCTGTCCGGGAAGGGACCCACGCACTGCGGGCATGGGAACCATGCGGGATGCGAAGATCATGGGCGACTCGCAACAAGAGGAAGCGGAAGGCGACGACGATGAGTTGGTCATAGAGCGATTGCGCCGTCAGATCGGCGGACGCGAGGCGGTTGCGGAGCGATCCGTTGCTGGGGTGGGTGAGGAGGCCGCTGCCCAGAGTCTCGATCGCGCTGACCACTTGGGCGCGAAACTCGTCTGGCGTCGGGATCGGACCGGCGGCGACGTTGTCCGAGCACCTCGACGACGCGCCGGGAAGGCGTTTGGCGCCGGAGGGTCCGCGTCGAGATGAAACTGCGTGTGCCATAACGGGTTGCGCATGCATACCGGATCGCGCCGGGAGAAAACATTCAGATCGTACCCGAGAGCGCCGCCACTATGGGCTTCGTCACGCGACGTGCCGAGCGAACCTCGAACCCATCCAAGACTCGAACTCACGCTCACCAGGAAGCGGACCCTAAATCCGGCGCGTCAATAGTGAACGGTGATCGACCGACCTCGCGGGTCTTCGGGCGCGATGCGCTCGCTTCGCCCCCGCCAGTGGAGTGTCATGGCCAGTTCGTTCGGCGAAT
>CALFMQ010000042.1 GCA_937879825.1 uncultured Phycisphaerales bacterium | reverse complement strand
GCGCATGTCGCGCATGAAGCCGAGGAGTTCTTCATCGGTGTAGAAGGGCGTGCCGGCGGGGTGGGCGGGGTTGGGGTCGGCGTAGGGCGCGAGCATGGAGGCGGTGCGCGAGTTGAGTGTGCCGTCGGTGAAGAGCTTCAATCCGCCCAGCCGGATGCGGGGCGATGGTGCGCACGCCGCGAGCGCGTCGATGACCCCTCCGAGGTGCGCCGGGGGCGCATAGAGCACGACGTTGAGCGCAAGATCTCCGGAACTGTCGAGGCGATGGAGCGCCGAAACGAGGTCGGCTGTCGCGAACATGTCGTGAACTTCAACGATCTTCGACCGAATGAGGTCGTCCTGCGCGGCCCGGATCGCGTCCGTGCGCTCATCGAGCGTCACCTCCGGGCGCAGCGCGCGCACGATGTCGCACGCCGCCTCGATGAGCACACCCGTCGGCTCGCCCGTCTCCGGGTCCTTCTCGATCGCGCCGACCGACCCGCCGAATGCGCTCGAGGAGCGGTACTCGCTCGGCGTGCCCCGCGTGACGCCGGCCATCTCCAAGACGCGCCGCGAGACGCTCATCGTGTGGTGATCGAAGGACACCAACAGCACCGGGCGACCCCCTCCGGCGTGGTGGAGTTCGTCGGCGTTGGGCAATCTTCGGTGCGGCCACGCCTCGGCGCGGGCGCCCGTCGCTTTGAGCCATCCCGTTTCGCTCGGGGCTTCATCGGCGCGCTGCGCGATGCGCTGCAGCGCTTCGTCGAGGGTAGCGCAGTCGGCGAGATTGATGCACGCGAGTTCCAGGCCGTGCTCGGCGAGGTGGAGGTGCGCATCGCGCCAGACGCCGGGTGGGAGCGTGATGCTCATCGCGGCGAGGGGGCGCTGAGCCAGTGGTTGATGCGATCGCGGGCGTCTTGGGCGTTGCGGGCGGGCGGGTCGAAGGGCGCGAGCAGCACGGAGAAGCGGGCGCGGATGTAGGCGCCGGCGCTGTTGACGCCCACGCAGACGGGATCGGGCGCCTCGTGCTTGGAGATCGACCGGGCGAGGCGCGCCAGCGCCGGCTTGTCGGCGTTGAGCAGGCGGCACAGCGCGGGCTCATCGGCGGCGATCGGGTTGGGCGGGGAGAGCTGCGCGGCGGTGAAGACCCAGCGGTCGTGCTTGGCCGAGTCGATGGTGAGGCGGGCCCAGTGCGGGTGGTTCTGCGAGAGGTGGTAGGCGCACCAGCGGTCGGTCAGGGCGCTCTCGGGGACGAGATCGGCCTCGACGAGGAGTTGGATCGCGTCGAAGGACTCATCGGGCACGAAGAGCAGGAGGTTGGAGGCGTCGAGCGCTTCTTCGGGGACGGGCGCGATGAGATCGCCGGTGATGGGGTCGGCGACGAACTTGATGGGGAAGGGCCGGTCGTCGGCGAGGAGCGTGCCCTCGCGGTTGCGCGCGACGAGATCGCGGGCGGTCTGGAGCGCGGTGGCCTCGGCCTGATCGTGTGCGTGGCTCATGGATCGCTCAACCTGGGAACTGGAGCGGTGCGGGCCCGAGCGAGACACAGGTGATATCGCCCAATGACCGGCGGGCGAGGTAATCGTTGACGGCGCTGAGGGTGAGCGCATCGACGGCGGCGGCGAGTTCGTCGAGCGAGCGGGCGCCGCCGAGTTTGTGCCAGTCGTGGGCGAGGGCGCTGGCGCGGGCGCCGGTGGACTCGCCCGAGAAGACGAGGCGCGACTTCATGCCGGCGACGGCGCGGCGGAACTCGTCTTCGGTGATGCGGCCCTGGGGCGTGTTGATCTTGCGGAGCTCGTGCATGAGGACATCGATGGACTCCTGGGCGCGTTCGGGCGTGGTGCCGACATAGGCGATGGTGCGGCCGTAACGGGCGTCGGTGCCGTAGGAGGCCCAGACGGAGTAGCAGAGGGAGCGTTTCTCGCGGACCTCGGTGAAGAGGCGTCCGGACATGCCCCCGGAGAGGACGGCGGTGACGAGGCGTTCGGGCCACGAGTCGGGGCTCGGCTCGGCGGGGGCGTCGTGGGCGATGGCGATGTGGACCTGGTTGGTGTCGTCGTGCTCGTGGTGGACGCCTCGGACGCGGCTGGCGTCGGACCATTCGACGGTGGAGGCGACGCCGGACCAGTTGCGCAGGAGGGTGTTGAGCCAGTCGGCGGCCTGAGTGTGATCGACATCGCCGGCGATGGCGAAGATGGAGCCGCCGGGGAGCGCGAGTCTGCGCCAATCGGCGCGGAGTTCGACGGCGTTGATGGCGCGGAGGCCTTCGACGGTGCCGAGCGATGAGCGGTTGATGGGCGGCGCGGCGTGTTTCTCGCGGAGGATGTGCATGACGCGTCCCTGCGGGTCGTCGGCGAGGGACTCGATGGACTGGATGCAGAGGTCGCGTGAGGGCTCGATGGACTCGTCGTCCATGCGGGGACGGAGGACCATATCGGTGATGAGGGGGAGCGCTTCTTCGAGGTGTGCGCCGAGGAGCGTGGCGCTGATGGACTGGAAGAATGTTTCGGACTTGGTGCCTCGCGAGGCGCCGAGGGCGTCGAAGGCGTCGGCCTGCCGGCGTGAGTCGAGGTCTGTTGAGCCGCGGAGGAGGAGTTCGGACCACATGGCGGAGGAGCCGAGGCGGTCCATGGGTTCGCGAGCGACGCCGACGGGGACGAGCCATGTGAGGCCGACGCTCTTCATGCCGGGGATGTTCTCGGTGATGAGCGTGGCGCCGGAGGCGAGGGTTGCGGCTGAGATTCGGTCCATGGGTTGAGTCTACTTGGGGCGTGGGGGCGGGGCGTGCGACAGGTCCGAGATTCGCGGAATGTCGGGCGTGGGCGCGAATCGGGCGTTGGCGGTTGCCTAATCGTCATAACCGGCCCCCGGGTTGTGGTTGCGGGGCGAGGCGGGGTTCGTGCGAGCCGATGAGGCCTATTGAGAGAGCGGACGATTTGCGAGCGGGTGTGCCGCGGCTCGCGGAGGTAGAAGGCCATGCGCGTGATGGTGTATCTGGCGAGTCTGGTGATGGCGAGTCTGTCGCTTGCGGGGTATCTGTGGCACAAGCAGTCGTTGCAGCGTGAGGATGCGCTGGTTTCGCAGGCGCGTACCGCGGTGAGCGAGATTCACAGGGTTGTGAAGTATCGCGCGGCGACTGAGGACGCGACGCTCAACCAGATGGGATGGCCCTCGACGATCGATCCGTCGTGGTTCGGGAGCCGCGTGCCGACGAACCCGCTTTTGTCGCGGGATCGGCCGTGGGTGGAGGTGGCGTCGTCCGGCGAGACGAAGCTGACGGACCCTCCGATTCGGCAGGTTTTGGGGGAGGGCGTTGCGGCGTTCTGGTACAACCCGGCGAACGGCATTGTGCGGGCGCGGGTGGGTGCGGCGGTCTCGGATGAGAAGGCGCTGGACCTGTACAACGAGATCAACGGCACGAGTCTGCGGTCGCTTTTCCCGAAATCGAGCGAGTGGGGCGACTCGGTGATCTGGGCCGAGGCGAAATAGGGCCGGATCGGGTCTCGGATTGTTGCGAGCGTGAATGACGGGGGCGTGAAGAGCGCCGTGACGCGCGGATTCTGCGCGCCGGGGTATCGGATGCTCAAGTCGGGGGTGGGAGTTGACCGAACAAAGCAGTACCTCATAGAGTTTGGTCGGCGATGCTGCAGTGGCGCTGCTCGTCGATCAACCTTCCTCTAGCTCCGAATCGATCGAGGAGGTTCCGAAGATGGCTAAGAAGAAACGTGCCACGCGTAAGAAGGCGACCCGTAAGAAGGCCGCGAAGAAGACTACGCGCAAGAAGGCAACCCGCAAGAAGGCGACCCGTAAGAAGGCCGCGAAGAAGACCGCGAAGAAGAAGTCGACCCGCAAGAAGGCCACTCGCAAGAAGGCCACTCGCAAGAAGGCGACTCGGAAGAAGGCCACTCGCAAGAAGGCTACCCGCAAGAAGGCGACCCGCAAGAAGGCGACTCGCAAGAAGTCGACCCGCAAGAAGGCCGCCAAGAAGACTGCCAAGAAGAAGACCCGTCGCAAGGCTCGTCGCAAGAAGGCGGCGACTCCTGCCATGGGCATGATGATGATGTAAGTGAACACGCGGGCTCGTTGCCCGCGTTCAGCGGCGGCATCGGGGTGTTCCTGATGCCCGCAGCGCCACAGAACATGCGGGGCGGTCCGATCGGCCGCCCCGCTCGTTTTTTTGTCGGGCGGGGACGGTCGGGCGGAGGGGGCGTATGATGTCGGCCCAGCACCGGTGTCGGGCGGCCGGTTTTCCGGCGGGATGACGGATGGTGCGGGTGGTGGGCGGCACGGTGCCGCCGATTCTGAAGCGACCGAGTTCGAGAGGTTGAGTTCGATGCCGCATGTGATTGCCGAGCCCTGCATCGGGACGAAGGACACGAGTTGTGTCGAGGTTTGCCCGGTTGACTGCATCCACCCGACGAAGGACGACGGTGACTTCGGTTCGACGGATCAGCTGTACATCGAGCCGGATGTCTGCATCGATTGCGGGTTGTGCGTCGATGAGTGCCCGGTGCGCGCGATCTTCCCGGAGGAGGACCTTCCTTCGGAGTGGTCGAAGTACGTGCAGTTGAACCTGGACTACTACAAGAAGCGGTAGGCGCGGGGATCGGCTCGCGTCAGTGCGATGCTTCGGGGTCGGCGCCGATGCGGACACCCGAGGGGGCATCGGATTTCTCGGTCCAGTCCTCGACGCGCGGGAGCGAGAGTTCCGAGGGCATGGTTTTGCGATAGCCGAGGAGTCGGACGACCTCGAGGACATCGGTCCAGGTGGGGAAGGTCTTTCCGTTTTGCTTCTTGAAGGTGTCGATGGCGAGGAGGAAGAGGAACTGCTCCTTGGTCATCTCGCCTTCTTCGGCGGAGCGGAGGAAGTCGGAGCGCCGGCGTCCGGGGCCGCGTCTGCGTTCGAGGCCCGAGGGGGCGTCATCGGGGTCCTGGAGGTCGCGGCGGTCGAGCCCTGACCGGCGGTCGACGACATCGCCGGGTTTTTCGGGTTGGGCGGCTCGTCGGTCGTTGGGCTGGTTCATGGTGCGGGCCTGGCGCTGCGGGCGAACATCGGGCCCTGGTGGGTCGGATCAGAAGTCTTCGTCGTCTTCGTCGTCGTCATCGAAGTCGTCATCGTCGTCGTCGTCTTCGTCGTCGTCGAAGAAGTCGTCGTCTTCGTAGTCATCGTCGTCGAGATCGTCGTCGTCGTCGAAGAAATCGTCGTCGTCCTCTTCTTCGTCCTCATCGTCGTAGGAAACGAAGGAAGTCGCGGGATCGGCGAGGAGCGTGCCCGGGGCGTGGTTGTCGAGCGTCCAGGGATCCAGCGTGAGCACGGCTTCTTCTTGCTCAAGCATCATGACATCGAACCTCTTGGCTTGGAATGGATGGTCTCGGAGCGGGCGGTGTGGCTCGACTCCGGGTGCGGGCGTCGTTTGACGTGCGGGGGCCGCCCCCGCGATGCGCCGGTACGGTACTTTCGTCGCGGGCGTTGTCAATCGTGGGGGGCCAGATTTTGCGAACCTTGTCGGTGGGTCTATTCTTTGGCCCGTCGTCGTGCTGCGTTGGCCCGGCGGGGGGGTGGTGATCGAGCGAACTTCGGAGTTGGACGCAGCATGAGCCGCACGGGTCCCGATGAGACAGTTCAGCCCGTTGCGGGGGTTCTGGCGTTTCTGGTGCCGGGGATGGGTCATTTGTGGCTCGGCGAGACGAAGCGGGGGATTCTGATCGGCGCGGGGATTCTGGGGTTGTTCCTGGGGGGTCTGCTGATCGGGGGGATTGATGTTGTGGATCGTCGATCGGACAAATGGTGGTTTTTCCTGCAGGCGGGGAACGGCCCGGTCGCGTTCGTGACGGAGGCGGTGAATGCTCGGATGACGGCGTCGTCGGTGAACAACACGCCCCGGGAGGTGGTGGCGATCGGCCGGGTGCGTGAGGCGGGGATTCTGTACGGCGCGTTGTCGGGGATGCTGAATCTGCTGGTGATCATCGATGCGGCGTGGCACACGCCGCGGGGGAGCGGATCGGGCCGGCGGCTGGCGGACGAGGATTTGCTGTGATGCTGGCGTACACACCGTTCCTGGACCCGCTGGACCTGCACAGCGCGTGGTGGTTGACGCTTGTGCCGCTGGCGCTGGGGATTTCGGTGGTGTACAAGGCGGTGCGGGTGAAGGATTTCAAGGGGTACTGGGGGCAGGTCGTGATGATGACGGTGCAGATCATCCTCGGGATCATCGCGATCTCGGCGGGATTGTTCCTGCTGACCGAGGTGTTCATCCCGCTGGTGGAGTCGTGAGTCAGGCGTACCTGATGAACTGATTCGCGTAGGGGCGGTCGAGATTGAGGATGAGGTAGCGGAGGGCGTCGGCGGCGTGGTCGGGGCCGTCTTTTTTGGGTGCGCCGTTGGGGGCGAGGCGGTATTCCTGCAAAGAGCGGATGAGGCCGGTGCATCGCTGGTGGATGAAGAGTGTGGGGGAGCCGGCGGCGGGTTTGAGTCGTGCGCGGACGAGGCGGAGCCCGAGTTCGACGGGCGATCGGCGGGCGCGGATGGCGAGGTTGTGTTTGCGGAGGAGGGTGATGGGGGAGATGCCTGTCTGGTCGGAGCGCTGGTGACCGGCGGGATCGACGCCGATCCACGCGGGCGCGGGCCATCGGGAGGCGCGGATGGACGCGATGTGATCGGCGAGGCGGGTGTCGGCGCGGATGTGCTCATCGATGATGCGGAGGACGCCGGACTCGTCGAGGCAGGCGATGAGGATGGCGGTGGGGTTGCGAAGGCCGAAGTCCATGCCGGCGATCCAGCGGAGGTCGTCGGATGTAGGCGGGTCGAGCGTGATGATGTGGGTGTCGGGGTTGAACTCGGGGTAGACGGCGTCGGTGCGGCGGGGCGCGTTGCAGAGCATCTCGGCGTTCCACGTTGCTTCGTCGGTGCGGGACTTGAGCGTGACGGCGTCGTCGATGGTGATGTGGCCTGCGCCGAGTTTGGCCGCGCCGGCGCAATCGCTTTCGAGTGGGCACTGGGCGCAGGGGCGGGAGGGTGGGCATTGTTCGAGGACATCGGTGACGCTCCAGCGGAACTGGGCGCGGGCGTTGTCAGCGATGAGCTGCGACATGAGGCCGGTCGGCGCGTGGTGCGTGGAGAGGGCTTCGATGGCGCCGCGGACGAATGTGTCGCCGCATTGTTTGGAGCGCGTGGTGAGTTGTGCGGCTTCCCAGATGTCGGGGTCGAAGAGTTCGGCCTCGTCGCATCGGAGGATCTGGGGGCGCGAGCCGCGGACCGAGGTGTGCGACTGGGCCATGATTTCGACGGATGATTTGTTGATGAGCGCGAGGCGGCGTTCGGTGGGGCGAGCGTCGAGGAGGTTGGCGAGGGCGGGCTTGTCGAAGAGTGCGCGGAGGTGGTGGTGCATGCGGCGGGACTGTTCGAGCGAGCCGCCGAGGATGCGGACTTCGACGCCGGGTTTGAAGATGAGGTCGAGCGCGGTGGCGACGGCGGCGTAGAAGGTTTTGCCGCCGCCGCGGCAGGCCCAGACGACGCAGTCGCGCGGGTGGGCATCGGCGAAGAAGGCGTGGGCGAGGTAATCGAGTGGTGATTGGTGATCGGGCGAGCGCGGGGCGCGGGGGAGATCGATCTCGAGGGCGATGCGGAGCCACTGTCGGAGTTGCGCGCGGTTGGCGGGGCGGACGGCGGCGATGAGCGCGCGGTGGCGCGATGTGAGGATGATGGGGTGCGGTGTTGTCATTGGTCGGAGGGCTCGGCGGGTGTGGTGCGGCTTTCGATGTGCTCGAGTGCTGCGCGGATGGCGTCGCGGCTCTCGGCGCTGAGGTCGGCGGGTTCGGGTTGGGGTGCGGGGTCGTCGGCGGGCGGGTGCTGGTCGAGTTTGAGGAGATCGACGCAGGCGCGGCGCGCGGTTTCGGGGTGCTCGGTATTGAGCGCCCATCGGTGGAGGGCGGACGCTGCGGCGACTCGGGCAACAGCGACGGCGAGCGACGCGCGCTGGTTTGCGAGCCGGCGGGCGTTTTCGATGCGCTCGGCGGCGCTCGGGCTGGTCGCCCACCGGGTGAGCTGCGCGACGGTCATGTTGTGGCGCTTTGCGATCTGGCCGGGTGATTGATCGCCCCGGGCGAGGTCTTCGAGGAGTGCCTCGGTTTCGCGGACGGGGAGGCGTGAGGGCGCGGTGCGGCTGGTCATCGGGAGTTCTCCGGCTTGGGCGTGATGCGGAGCGCGTGGAGGATGGCGCGGGCGCGGTCTTTGTGGAGCGCGCGGAGGGCGCGTGTGACGGCGCGGTGCTCGGCGACGGTGAGGAAGATGGTGAGGGGGCGCGGGAGGGTGTCTGGGTCCGGCGCGGGGGCGGGCTTTGGCGGTTGTTGTGGTTGGTTTGTGGGCATCGCATCGCTCCGGTTCTCCTCCCGTGGCGGTGCGGATGAATGTGTGGATTGGTTATGCGGTGTGCGCGTAGGCGACGGGTCTTGCGGCGACGGCTGCGCACGCGCGGGCGAACAGGGGCGGGAGTTCGTCGCGGGCGTGGCGTCTGGTGGCGCCAGAGGCGTTTGCCCAGAGGCGGGTTTCTCGATCGATGAATGCGAGCGAGGTGTGTTCGGTCGCGCGGCGGAGGGCCTGGCTCGGGAGCGCGAGGCGCCAAGGTTCGACGTGCGCGTGTTCGAGCGCATCGAGCAGGCGCGCGTCGCGGGCGGTGGGCGCGAGGTTGTAGGGGGTCATTCCGGCGCGGGCGAAGAAGGGGCAGGCGTGGCCCATGGCTGCGAGCGCCTCGGTGGCGGGCGTGCCGGGATTGGCGAGGTAGGCGGCGACGAGATGGCGCGCGACGCCCAGGGACCTGCGGGCGGGATCGACGATGACGCGGGAGATGCAGCGGAGTTCTTCATTGACGCGCAGCGCGTTGTCGCGGCGTGATGGGGTGGTGTAGCGGTTGGGCCAGGCGAGGTCGCGCCAGGAGGCGTTGAGTGTGGGCATGGATGTGATGAGGACGCCGGCGAGTGAGCCGCCGTCGGCGTCGCGCGCGGCGAGGATGCGGGCGATGGTGGCGGGCGGGCCGGCGCGGTAGTGGAGGTGCGCGAGGGCGTGGTAGTCGGCGATTGAGCCGGGGTCGATTGTGAAGCGGGGCCGCGAGCGCTCGTGGGGTGTTGTCTCGATGGTGAGCCGGTTGGCGTGGAGCGTCTGGATGTGTGTGTCGGGCGCGAGGGGCGCTGCGATGTCGGTGCGCGGTGAGGCGAGGATGAGCGCGATGGTGCGGTGGCGGTCGGCGGCGGCGCGGAGGAGGTGCGCGATGGAGGAGGCGGCGGGCGGGTCGAGGTTGGAGGCGAACTCATCGATGAAGAGCGCGACTGTTTGATCGGATGCGGCGCGCCGGTGGGCGCGTGCGAGGTCGAGCGCGAGGCGGAGGCGCCAGCGCTGGCCTTCGGAGAGCTGCGAGGGTCGGCGGGCGAAGCAGGCGGCTTCGGCGAGGCCGGCGCTTGCGAGGGCGCGCATGGCGGCGTGGGTGTCCGGGCCCGCGAGATCGATGGCGGGTTTATTGGGGAGTGGTCTGGCGGATTGCCGGAGGGCGGTGATGTCGGCTTTGCGCGCTGCGGCGGCGATGTCGCGGAGGAGGGTGGATTTGCCGGCGCCCGAGGGGCCGGTGATGAGGGTGATGGTCGCGGGCGCGAGGTTGAGCGTGAAGGCGCGGGGGTTGGGGGCGGGGGGTGTGAGGAGATCGGGTGCGGTGATGCCGAGGCGTGTGCAGGCCTCGCAGACGCGGCGCGTCGGGGCGGAGGGTGCGCGCGTCGTGCGGATGACGGTGATGGTTGTGGGAGGTGTCACGCGGATTGGAGTTGGTCGGCGTCGCACATGGCGTTGACGGCGTCCATCTGTCGGCGGACGGTGTGGAGCGAGATGCGGAGGTGCGTGGCGGCCTGTCGGAAGGAGCGTCCCTGGAGGATGCAGGCGGTGGCGACGCGCCTGCGGGTGGGCGGCCATTGGTCGCGGTGGCGCATGACGAAGACGAAGCGGTGCGAGGTGACGCGCGTGACGACGGCGCGGATGCGCCGGCGGATGACGCGGACGGGGACGCTTCGGAGTTGGGCGATCTGGGTGGCGTTGAGCCCCTGGCGGTACATGGCGTCGATGAGGGCGCGTTCTTCGGGGAGGCACCACTCGGCGCGGTCGGCGATGACGGATGCCTCATCGGCGGGGAGGTTTCTGCGGAGATCGGCGGTCTGGAACCGGTCGGGGCGGCTTGCGAGGCGTGTTCTGGGCATTCGGATCCTCCGTTTGGCGACGAAACCTGTTGCGATCACTCGGAATTATGTACACTTATTAGTAAACTTTCGGCTATGTTTATCTATCGAGCAGACACACGCAAGGATTTTGTATGGTATGGCGGGAAGAAAGCGCACAGGTGCTGGCGATGCGGACCGTGGGGCAACTGATCAAGGACCGGAGGCGGGCGCTAGGTCTGACGCTCCGGGACATCGCCGATCGCGTGGGGTGCACGCGCGGGTATCTGAGTTCGATCGAGAACGATCGGCGCGAGCATCCGCCTTCGCGGGGGATGCTGGATCGGTTGGAGGAGGCGCTGGGGTTGGAGCGCGGGCGGTTGGTGTCGCTGGGTGAGTGGCAGTCGACGCCTGATGAGGTGCGTCGGCGCGTGATTGATCTGGAGGCGCAGCAGCATCTCTCGCAGCGACTGGTGGAGTTGCTGGCGAAGGACGGCGTTGATGCTTCGTTCCGGTCGGGGGAGCTGCGGCGGTTGGTGGAGCGGTTGAGCGCGGGGGGCGGAGAGCGCTCGATTGATCTGATCGGTGTGTTGCCGGCGCAGGTGCCGCTGATCAACAAGGTGATCGCGGGGTACCCGCGGGAGTTCACGGACCTGGGTTATCCGGCGCGGGTGGCGGATGAGTATGTGTCGGTGCCGGGCGTGTCGGATGCGGACGCGTTTGCGGCGCGGGTGGTGGGCGACTCGATGAACCCGGAGTACGCGGAGGGGGACATCGTGGTGTTCAGCCCGCGGGCGGATGCGCTGGATGGTTCGGACTGCTTTGTTCGGCTCGAGCGGGACGAGGAGACGACCTTCAAGCGGGTGTACTTCGAGCGTGACGGGGAGGACCGGGAGGTGATCCGGTTGCAGCCGCTGAATAGTGCGTACCCGCCCCGTGCGGTGTTGCGTGAGGAGGTGGCGGGTGTGTACGCGGCGGTGTACGTGGTGCGGGCGGTGGTGGGTGGCGGTCGGCGGGGGGGTTGAGGCCGGATTGGATGGAACCGGCGGTGGAATGGGGCGTAGGGAGGGGTGGGCCGGGGTTGGTTTGCCGGGGTGGGGGGCGGTGGGGTAGCGTTTGCGGATTCGGGCCCTGCGTGTGGGTTTAGCGGGGCTGAGCACGATCAATAAGCGGCGTTGTGCGCGTGAGCGTCGGCGTCGTGTCGGAGTGATGACGGATGGCAGC
The DNA here is from genome assembly GCA_937879825.1 of uncultured Phycisphaerales bacterium. GTDB lineage: Bacteria > Planctomycetota > Phycisphaerae > Phycisphaerales > UBA1924 > JACKHC01. Next base: position 15,328 of record CALFMQ010000042.1, on the reverse strand, counting down.
CAAGGGATTGTTCTACAGCGTTGGTGAGGCGGCTTCGAAGTTGGGCAAGACGGCTTCGGAGGTTGAGGACATGGTCCGGCGGGGCGAGCTGAGCGAGTTCCGCAATGAGAACAATGAGCTGCAGATCCGTCGCGAGCAGGTTGACCTGCTGGTGGGCGATGACGACGGGATCGGTCTGACGGACTCGGGCGCGGGCGCGTCGGGGTTTGGTCTGGCGGACACGGGCGGGAGCATGGCGTCGCACACGGGCATTTCGGTGTTCGACATGGACGATGCCGAGGACGCGGACCCGTCGGCGCAGACGCAGGTGACGGCGACGGGGGGCGGGTTGAATCTGGAGTCGTTCGGCTCGGGTTCCGGGTTGCTGGACCTGACGCGCGAGAGCGATGAGACATCGCTGGGCGCGGAGGGGTTGCTGGACGAGTTGTATTCGACGGGTGAGCAGGCGGCGCCGATGGGCGCTGGCGACGGCGGGCCGCTGTTCGAGGGCGCCGCGTCTGCGGGCGAGGCGTCGGGATTCGGCGCTGGCGCGGGTGCGGGGCTTGGGATGGTGATGGCTGCGGAGGCCTACGACGGCAAGGGTTCGGGGCTGACGGGCGGCCTGATGCTGGGTGCGGCGCTGTGCCTGATGGCGGGCGTGGCGTCGGTTGTGATGGCGATGATGGGGGCGATGCCGAAGCAGCTGCTGGATGTGAACATGATGATCGTGTTCGGCGCGATGGCGGGCGTGACGCTGGTGTTCGGGGTGCTGGGGTTCCTTTTCAGCAAGAAGTAGGGCGCGGCGGGATATTGCACGGGCAAGCGGGGCTTGCCCATGGCACCCGGAGTCCAGAGCACAGAACACAAAGCACAGAACACAGACTCGGGACCCCCTTCGTCACGCCGATGGCGTGGCACCTCCCCCGCCCCTCCGCCCCCTCCCCCCCCAGTTGGCAGCGGGGGAGGATGCACGGATGCCCATGGCACCCATGAGTTGATTGTCAGGTGGGGTCGTCGAGTTTGCCGACGGCGGTTTTGAGTCCGATGCCGTCGGGGTCGAAGACCTGCTGGGCGAGGCGGTCGATCGCGGTGAAGAAGTCGAGCATGGCGTCGAGGCGCTCGTGGTGGAGTTTCACTTCGGGCGAGGTTGTGGATTTGGATGTGAGGTCGCGGATCTCGAAGAGGGATGCGATGACGGGGTCTAGTTCTCGGCGTTTGCGCTCGCGGGCGATGGCTTTGAAGAGCGCCCAGACATCGGACTCGGTGAGGAAGTATTCCTTGCGGTCGCCCCGCTTGTGTGTGCGGGTGACGATTCCCCAGTCCTGGAGCGCACGGAGGGACATGGACGCGTTGCCTCGGGAGATCTGGAGGCGGTCCATGACATCGTCGGTGCAGAGCGGTTCGCCGGTGATGTAGAGGAGCGCGTGGACCTCGGCCATGGTGCGCGAGATGCCCCAGGCGCTGCCCATCTGTCCCCATGCTGCGATGAATCGGTCCTGCGCGGTGCGGAGCGTGGGGTCGATGTGGATGTTGTTTGACGCGTTCTCGCTCATGGTTCGGGAGAACGATACGCGGTTGCGGGGCGGTGTGGGCGCGTAATAAAGGCGGCGAGCAACCGGTGGTCGCGTCGCCGCCCTTCCGGGGGCAGAGTTAATAGGACTCTAAATCATAGCAGGGAGTGGGGAAGGGTGAAGCGGATTCTGTCAGAATCTGCGCCCCCGCCGGACTGTTTGGGTTTTGTATGAATCACATCAAAGTGTCGGTGATTCCCGCGGCGCCGAGGGCGAGCGAGATGAAGCCGTTGAGCGTGAAGAAGGCCATGGGGATGCCGGCGACGCCGCGTTTGGCGAGCACGATGTGTTCGTAGATGAGGAGCGCGGCGACGAGCGCGGCGGCGGCGTAGGTGATGGCGGCGAGCGGGGGCGCTGTGTTGATCGCGAGGATGAGCGCGGTGAACGCGAGGGTGTGGAGCGCACGCGCGATCCAGAGTGCGCCGCGCCATCCGAAGCGTGCGGGGACGGAGTGGAGCCCGGTGGAGCGGTCGAAGTCGAGGTCCTGGAGTGCGTAGGCGATGTCGAAGCCGGCGACCCAGAGGAGGACGAAAAGCGCGAGGAAGGCGACGGCGATCGCGGTCGGTGAGATCGGGGCGCTGAACGCGAGGGAGGTTGCGCTCATGGCGAGGTGGGCGGGGTCGATGGCGATGACGGCGGCGATGGGGGAGATGGCCAGGGCGCTGCCGAGGAAGAAGTGGCAGAGGAAGGTGAAGCGCTTGGTGTAGGCGTAGAGGGCGAGCCACGCGAGGACGAGCGGCGCGAGGGTGATGGGCCAGGGGTTCTTGTAGATGAGCAGGAACGCGGCGCAGACGGCGAGGAAGAGGAGGGCGCAGAGCGATGCGATGGTCCATCCGGCGCGGGGCGAGAGTCGGCCGGCGGCGAGGGCGCGTCGGGCGGTGCGGGGGTTGTTGGCGTCGATGGTGCGATCGGCGAGGCGGTTGAGGAGCATGGCCCAGGTGCGCGCCAGGACCATGCAGCCGAGGATGAGCGTGAGTTGGCCGGCGAAGCGGGCGGGGTTCTCGAAGGGATGCGCTGCGAGGAAGGCGGCGAGGAGGGCGAAGGGGAGCGCGAAGATGGAGTGGGCGAGTTTGATGTCGGCGAGGGCGGTGGTGAGGTTCCGGGTTGCGGACCTTGTCGGGATGTCGATGGGTGTGGCCTGTGTCATTTGGACGTTGCGTTGTAGGCGTTGCTCTCCCATCGGCGGGAGAGGTTGTGTCGGACCTTGAGGAGGTCGAGGGTGCGTGCGGCGACGAAGTCGACGATTTCGGAGATGGTGGTCGGGAGGAAGTAGAGGCCGGGGTTGGCGGGGGCGATGACGGCGCCGGCGAGTGTGAGGGTGCGCATGTTCTCGATGTCGATGAGTGAGAGGGGGGACTCGCGGTGGACGAGGATCAGGGGGAAGCGTTCTTTGAGGGCGACGGCGGCGGCGCGGTAGACGAGTTGGTCGCCCATGCCATTGGCGACGGCGCCGAGGGTGTTGGAGGAGCAGGGGACGATGATCATGCCGTCGTGGCGGAAGGAGCCGGAGGCGATGGAGGCGCCGACGTCTTTGGAGGGGTGGACGAAGATGTTGCGTGCGCGGAGGTCGGCGGAGTCTGGCAGGCCGCAGAGCGCGTGGACATCGAGCCCTTCCATGCCGAGTTCGTCGTGGAGGAGTCGTTTGCCGTAGGAGGTGACTGCGAGGTGGATCTCGTGGTTGGCGGAGGCGAGGGCCGTGAGGATGGCTTTGGCGTAGAGCGCGCCGGAGGCGCCGGTGATGCCGACGACGAAGCGGCGGGCGGGGTCGTTGGGGGTGGTCATGGGAGAAGGGTAGGGCGATGGGTTAGATTGTGTGGGCGTTTGGTGATTGGAAGTGACGGGGGTTCCAGGATGGAGGCGGTCATGGCACGGGGATGTGCGATCTGGATGGCGGTGCTGGGTTTGGTGGTGGGTTCGCTGGTGATGGGCGGGTGCGCGTTGTACATGAACTACCCGCCGCTCGAGGGTGACACGTCGATCAACAACCCGAATATCAGCCCGATGCCGGAGGTTGTGGAGATCGGCTTATTGGAGGTGACGAAGCGTTACCCGGTGGGCGGGGCGTATGTCGTGAATCTGCCCAAGGGGACGAGTCGTGACACGGGCGAGTGGGTGCGCGAGGGGCTGGGCGGCTCGGCGCGGCTGGTGGGGGATGTGGACGCGGAGGGTTTGCCGGTGTTCCATGTGACGCGCGTGTGGATTCGCGGGAACAAGGCGCGTGTTGAGGTGCTGGCGCCGGATGTGAACGGCGCGGCGCGCGGCGTGGTTGTGGAGATGGGGACGACGGGGATCGGGGAGTGGCGCGTGAGCCGCGTGCGGACGCTGGCGTCTGGCGCTGTTGCGGAGCCGGAGTTGTACGGCTGGGCGGCGAGCGGGGAGGCGCGATGAGCAAAGGCGGCGAGATGATCGGCGGGAGCGGCGGCGCGGTGCGCGGCGGCGCGTATTCGGTTGGAGCGCGGGTGCGCGTGACGCAGCAGATTCCCTTTGGCAGCGGGACGAGCACGACGACTGTGGAGGGGCGGGTTGTGCGGTTCGGTCAGCAGAAGACGGGGTCGTGGTTTGCGCACTCGAAGGACGACCGGCTGTGGCTGGATCGATTGGAGCTGCGCAAGGACGACGGTGAGTTGATCGTTTGCAACCTCGACGAGTTCTCGCGTGTGGAGGTTGTGGGGGCGGGTTGATCGGAGCGATCGGTGTCGGTGTATCAGTTCCACACGGATCACGAGCGTCAGGAGATGGTCGGGGCGTTGTTGCGTCGGTTCGGGCGCGCGATGGTGTTCCTGGTGGTGACGGTTGTGGTGGCTGCGGTCGGATTCGCGGTGCTGGCGGATCGGGGGGACTCGGTCGGGGAGCGGGTGCTCGACGGGTTGTGGGACACATTGAATGTGGTGTCGACGGTGGGGGCGTTGCCGGAGTTCACGGATGCGCAGCGCATCTGGGCGATGTGCGTGATCGTGTTCGGGTTGGGGGCGGTGCTGTACGGCTTCGGGTCGATGCAGGCGTTGTTGCACGGTGGCGAGATCAATCAGTGGATGGAGCGGCGGAAGATGGAAAAGACGCTCGAGTCGATTCGCGGGCACCTGGTGTTGTGCGGTTACGGGGAGGTCGGGCGCGCGGTGGGTCGGACGGCGCGGATGATCGAGCCGACGATTCTGGTGGTGGTGGTTGATCGTGATGAGAAGGCGGCGTCGCGGGCGGAGGAGGACGGGTTCCTGGTGATCCTGGGTGATTGCGCGGAGGAGGGGGTGCTGGCGAGGGCGGGCGCCGAGCGCGCGGGGCGTGATCGCGACGCTGGATCGTGACGAGGCGAATGTGTATCTGTGCCTGACGGTGCGGGAGATGAACCGGCATGCGCGGATCGTGACGCGGGCGTCGCGCGACGAGGTGCGCGGGGTGCTGCGGCGCGCGGGCGCGGACCGGGTGATCGTGCCGGGGGAGTTGGCGGCGCTGCAGCTGTCGCACCTGATGTTGCGGCCCAAGGCGACGGAGTTTGTTGCGGCGGCGATCGGCGGGGAGGAGTACGAGTTTGTGGAGGTTCCGGCGCAGGAGCATCCGGGGTTGGTGGGCAAGAGTCTGGGGGAGTTGAACTTTCCGAACGCTGCGGACGCGCTGGTGGTTTCGATCGTGTCGGAAGGCGGGCAGCAGGTATTCAATCCCTCGGCGGACCGGGAGGTCGGCGGGGGCGACACGCTGGTGGTGGTGTGCAAGGTGGGGGGGCTGGCGCGGATCGAGGCGATGGGGCGCGGGTGAGGCGTGCGCACGGGCGGGTCGGGGGCGGGGTGATTTTCGGGGTGCGGTGAGAAGTTTTTTGTGGGCGGAGTGAAGGGGATTTGCGCTGGCCGGCGGCGCGTGGCGGCTTTCGCTGCGCGCACGGGGGCGGCGCGGATGGGTAAGGGTGCGGGGCGCGTGTGATGTGTGCGGCGGATTGAGTGCGTGAGACGGCGCGGAGCGTGCGATGGCGTATGAGCTTGATGTGTTTGCGGATACGGGGTTGGACGCGGCGCTGCTGGAGGCGCTGATCGCGGAGCACGAGGGGGATACGGAGCCGCGGTTGCGGGGGTTGTGGTCGTACTACCGCAACGAGTTGACGGGAGCGGGCGGTGATCGCGGCGCGGGGCGTTGGTATCGGCAGGGTCAGGCGTCGGGGTTGCCGGCGCGGCTCAAGCGGAGCGCGGAGACGGGCGGCGGCGAGGTTGTGATCGAGAACGACATCGCGTGGCGCGTGGACTCGCTGGTGGACTTTGTGTTCGGGCGTCCGGTGAAGATCGTGAGCGGGGCGTCGGACGCTGCGACGCGGGGGCGGATCGAGCGGACGCTGGACGCTGTGTTCGAGCGGTCGGGGGGTGCGCGGTTGTTCCAGGACATGGCGCTGCTGGGCTCGGTGTACGGGCATGTGGACCTGGTGGTGCGATTGGAGGGGCTCTTCGGCGCGGGCGTGGGCGGTGATGCGTCGCGGCGCGTGCGTGTTGAGTTGATCGAGCCGACGCGGGGGATCGCGGTGCTGGATCCGGGGGATTTCAGGGGAATCGAGGCGTATGTGATTCGCTCGCGGGTGATGACGAACGAGATCGCGGGCGGCGCGGGGAGCGGGATTCTGGCGCGGGTGCTGGGGCGGCGCGGGGGCGGGCATCGTCGTGATCGGCGTGTCGCTGCTGATCGGATCTCGGCGCGGCATCGGCAGGTGTATGTGGATGGCGTGCTGGTGGAGGATGCGCCGTTACGGTTCGGGGCGCTGCCGATCGTGCATGCGCAGAACACGGGTCAGCCGTTCCGGTATGAGGGGATCAGCGATGTCGAGGCGATGGTGCCTTTGCAGGATGAACTGAATGCGCGGCTGAGCGATCGCGCGCACCGGGTGACGATGCAGAGTTTTAAGATGTACCTGGCGAAGGGGATCGAGGGGTTCGGCGAGGTTGCGGTGGGGCCGGGGCAGGTGTGGACGACGGACAATCCTGACGCGAGCGTTGAGGGGTTCGGGGGTGATGCGGACTCTCCCAGCGAGGATCGGCACATCGCGGAGGTGCGCGAGGCGCTGGACAAGGTGTCGGGGGTGTCGCCGCTGGTGCTGGGTGTGGTGCGCGCGAAGGTGGGGCACTTGTCGAGCGAGAACGCGCTGCGGATCGCGCTGATGGGCGTCTTGAGCAAGACGATGCGGAAGCGGCAGGCGTACGGGGGCGCGATTGTTGATGCGGGCCGGATGATTCTCGATGCGCTGGATGCGTCGGGGGTGATGGAGACGCGGGAGGAGGATCGGGCGTTGTCGATTCGGTGGCCCGATCCGATTCCTGTTGATGAGCGGGATCGGCTGCGCGAGGCGCAGTTGAAGCGTGACCTGGGCGTGCCGGCGGAGGTTGTGCTGGCGGAGTTGGGGTACGGGGCGGGTGACGGGGGCGTGGTCTGAGTTGACGTGAACAAGCGATGAGCAAAGGAGATGACTCGATGGATGAGCACGAGGACGGGATGGCTGCGCGCGGGCCGGACGCGGAGGAGCGGGAGATGCAGGAGGGGAAGCGGGAGCGGCAGGTGCCGGTGAGTGAGGCGATTCGGCAGCGGAAGCGTGCGCAGGATGCGGAGGCGCGGCTCGCGGAGATGGGCGAGCGGCTGGGCGAGATGGAGCGGGACTTGTCGGCGGCGCGTGAGGCGCTGGATGCGGCGGAGCGCGCGAGGCAGATCGATGCTGCGCTTGCGGATGCGGACGCGGTGGATCTGGAGACGGCGCGGTTGCTGACGGAGATGGCGGTTTCGCAGATGGAAGAGCCGGATGTTCGGCTGGCGGTGGAGGAGTTGCGGCGGAAGAAGAGTTTTTTGTTTCGTCGTCGGCGGACCGGGACGGGCGCGGCGACGGGCGCGATCGCTTCGCCCGGGCGGGGCCGGGTGATGGAGGCGGCCCGGGCGGCCGCGGACTCGGGTGACCGTGCGGCGTTGCTTGCGTACCTGCGGGCGCGTCGGAACGGGGATTGAGCGCGGCGCGTGTGAGCGGTGCGCGGGTGTGTTGAACCAATGAGACGGGACGAATGGCGAAAGGAACAGGAACGATGGCGTTTACAGGCAAGGCGACGTACAGCGCGGGCGCGGAGTTGCCCGAGTTGGTTGAGGATGTGAGCGATGTGATCGGGATTGTGAGCCCGTTCGAGACGCCGCTGCTGGATGTGCTGGGCGATGCCCGGCGGGCGGCGCGGGGGACGGTGCACGAGTGGCTCGAGGATGTGCTGCTCCCGAACGTGGACACGATTGATGAGGGCTCGTTCTCGCCGGATGCGACGACGGCGACGGCTTTCGGTGTTGCGAACGCGGACCGGTTCCAGGTGGGCGATCAGATTCGCGGGGCGGGTTCGGCGGAGGTGATGCTGGTGACGGGGGTGAGCGCGCCGGACATCACGGTGGTGCGCGGGTACGGCGGGACGACGGCGGAGGCGCTGAGTGACGGTCAGCAGTTGACGATCCTGGGGAATGCGGCGCTGGAGGGCGATGATGCGCCGGGGGCGCGGTTCACGAGCCGCGTGCGCCGGCAGAACTATCTGCAGATCTTCACGAAGAGTGTGCGTGTGAGCGGCTCGCACCTGGCGTCGCAGGCGATCGGGGTTCGTGACGAGATGGATTACCAGATGCAGGAGCGGCTGCGCGAGCTGTTGCGTGATCTGGAGAACTGCGTGATCAACGGCGTGGCGAGCGGGAGCAGCCCGCAGGGGAGTTCGACGGTGCGGCGCACCATGAACGGGATTCTGGCGCAGGTGACGACGAATGTGTTCGAGCCGGGTGTCGGCCCGATTCCGCCGGGGAAGGGCGCGGGGCAGGACGAGTTGTCGGAGATCGTGCTCAATGCGGCGATGAAGGAGATCTGGGAGCAGTCGAACGGGACGGTTGACTTGCTGGTGATGAGTGCTGCGCAGAAGCGAAAGTTGAACTCGTTCATCGGTGAGACGCGCGGCTTTTCGGCGGGGGACACGGTGTTCCGCGACCTGGTGAGTCAGTATGTGTCGGACTTCGGTGTGACGCGCGTGGTGATGAGCCGCTGGATGCCGGAGGACAAGATTCTGATGCTGGACTCTTCGCGGATCGATGTGCTGCCGCTGGCGGGGCGGAGTTTCCACATGAAGCGGCTGGCGGCGACGGGCGACAGTGAGTCGGCGCAGGTGATCGGCGAGTACACGCTCGAGTTGCGCAACGAGGGGGCGCACGGGGTGCTTCAGGGTCTGGCGTGATGCGTGGTGATCTTGGGGGGCGGGTTTCTCTATCTCTCTCCTCCTGTGGACCCGTCGTCGCTCTTGTGGGCGGCGGCGGGATTGGAAGTGGATCGCGCTGCGCGTGCGGGCGATGCGGGATGAAGCGGGCTGCGGAAGGGAGCGGCGATGTTCGCGAGTGATCGGGATCTGCTGGTGTACGAGCCGCGGTTGTTTGATGAGGTGGCGTTCGCGTCGCAGACGGTGCTGGCGGCGGCGGGCGGGGAGATCGCCTCGGACGGCGTGACGCTGACGGTCGGTGGCGCGGACTTTGCGGCGCTGGGTGTTGATGCGGGGTGGGTGGTCGTGGTGGAGGGTGTTGCGGCGGAGGTGCTGGAGCGCGTGAGCGCGACGGTGCTGACGATCTCGCGGGTGCGCGGCTCGGTTGGTGATGCGGCGATGCCGCTGGTGGCGGGGACGGGATTGGATGTGCGGGTCGGGAGTTTCCGGCCTCAGATCGGCGTGGTGCATGAGCAGGTGCTTCGTGCGCTTGGGATCGGGACGGTGGCCGGGGGATCGCTCGATGAGGCGAGTGTGCTGAACACGGCGGCGCTGAAGCGGGTGGAGTGTTTCGGCGCGTTGCAATTGGTGTTCAGCGGTGCCGCGGCGCTGGTGGGGTACGACGCGTTGCTGTGGCAGAAGGCGCAGATGTATTTGGCGCGGTACGGGAGCGAGCGGTTTGGTGTTTCGGCGTTGGTGGACACGGACGGCGACGGCGTTGCGGACGCGACGCGCCGGATGAATGTGATGCAGTTTGTGCGGAGGTGCTGAGGATGATCTGGTTGAGCCCGAGGAATGTGGTGCTTGGGGGTGTGACGCTCGAGCACGTGAGCGCGGTGAGTCTGAGCCGCAGGGCGGAGAAGGTGATCGTGGAGTTCGGGTCGGGTGGGGCGCATGTGGAGTTCGCGGATGTTCCCGAGCAGCGGGTGGAGATCGAGATCACGCGGACGGTTGTGGATCAGCAGGACCACGGGATCAGGCCGGGCGATGCGGTGGCGCTGCGTTTCCGCGCGGCTCCGTCGGGCGCGGGCGTGCCGGTGCGCGAGGTGACGGCGGATGTTGTGGTGACGGCGGTTGAGAGCAGGTTGAGCGCGCGTGGCGGCGCGATGCAGACGGTCTCGTGTGTTGCGGTGTCGGCGGACGGATCGGCGGACCCGGTCGTTGAAGCGGATGTTGCGTAGGGGGAGCGCGGGATGAGCACGTTCCAGGCGTTGGACTTGTTTGGATCGGGGCCGCACCGGTTCGTGATGGACACGGTGGGTCGGTACACGGAGGACGCGGGTTACGGGCCGACGTACTGGCCCAACTCGCAGGATCGTGGGAAGCGGGAGCTGCGGATCAAGCAGGAGGGGCGGCTGGTGGCGTCGAGCGAGGCGGGGCTGTGGACGCTGATCGATGCGATTCGGGCGAAGGCGGAGTTGCCGGCGACGGGGACGCTGAATGATGGGAACGGGCGGTCTTGGCCGGGGATGACGATGGTGCGATTCACGCTGGAGTCGGCGTTTGATCGCGGGCGGGTGTTCAGCGTGATGTACTCGGTTCGGTACTACAAGCTGTCGTGAAGGAGGGCGGTCGCGATGGGCGAGGCGGAGTTGCTGGGGACGGTGGCGCAGTTCGGGATGGCGGGGTTGATCGCGGCGATGTGGTTGATCGAGCGGAAGTCGGCGCTGACGCGGGAGCGGGAGTTGAGCGAGGCGCACGGGCGGGTGATGTCGCAGAAGGTGGAGCTGGACTCGCTGATCGAGGTGGTGCGCGAGAACACGCGGGCGGTGTCGGCGCTGGAGGGGGGCCAGCGGGAGTTGACAGCGCTCTTGCACCGGGCGGGGGGAGGCGCGGCGGCGGGATCGGCGAAGGACTCGGTGCGGGCGGCGGGCGGTTAGACTCGGGCACCATGAAGACGGCGATCAAGGCGGCGGCGATTGTGATGGGCGGGATGGGGGCGGTTGTTGTGTGCGGGTGCGGTCTTGCGGCGAAGTCTGCCGCCGGGCCGGTTGCGGGGGGCGAGGCGGTCGGGGCGTTTGCGCCGGTGCGCGTGGTGGTGCACCCGTTGTCGGGCGTTCGTCCGGATCGGGCGTCGGGGCGGCGGCAGGTCGAGGCGCACATCGAGCTGTTTGATCGGTGGGATCACCCGGTCAAGGCGCTGGGGACGGTGGTGTTCGAGTTGTACCGGGAGGCGGGCGTGGCGTCGGCGGCGGCCATCGGCGCGCAGGTGGCGCGATGGGACTACGAGATGACCGACCCGGATGTGAACGCGCGGGCGTATGACCCGGTGACCCGGACCTATCGGTTTCAGTTGAATGACGGTGAGGATGCGCTGTCGGGCGGGGCGGGTTGGACGCTTCGCGTGTTGTTCACCCGGCTCGACGGGGTCGCGCTGGAGGGATCGGGGCGCCTGATGAGCGCGGGCGCTTTACAGCGCTAGGTCGTTGGCGAGCGCGTTGGCGGCCTGGTCGATGCGTGCGTCGATGTCGAAGGTGCCTGCTGCGATCTCGGACTTGATGCGGTCCACGAGATCGGAACGGACGGGGAGGTCGCGGAGGCGGTCGAGCCAGCGGGCGTGGTCTGAGAGTTGCACTTGGTCCACCGAGTCAGGGGTTCTGTTGGATTGATCGGGCGTGACGGCTTGGGATGACCGCTGGGCGCGGTCGATGGGTGCGGCGTGGCGGGTGTTGTTGGAAGTGTCGATGTTGTTGATACTGCTCATGGTTGGGTGGTCCTGCACGGCGTGCGAACATCGCGGGTCGGGCGATCCCTGCCCGGGCCACGGTGAAGATCGTGAGTAGGCGGTTCCATCCGTCTGCACCATGAATATCGGAGGGTGGTCTCTGATTTCTGCAAACTTGAACGAACGGGCTAAAGTGGCGTAAGTCTAATCATGCGTATGCCTTACAACGATAATCCGAGGTCGGACCGGGCGAAGATATCTTCGCGGATGCGCGGGCGATGGGGGCGGTGGGCGGTCGCCATCATGATGATGGGCGCCATGCCTTTGATTGGGGGCTGTCAGGGGGGTCAGAACGGGCGCGTGACGCGCTCCGGCGACGGGGCGGGCGGCGTGGTCACGGCGGATCAGTCGTGGGGGTTGGTGCTCGAATATTTCACGGGTGAGGGGCATGAGCAGCAGGCGCGGGCGCGGGCGGAGGTGATCGGGCGGATGCTCGGGCGCGAGGACGTGCGGGTGCGGGATAAGAAGGATGCGTCGGTCGTGCTGCTCGGTTCGTATGGCGGCCCTGATGATGGCGCGGCGCGGCGTGATCTGGCGTGGATTCACGGGGTGCAGGTGGAGGGGCGGCAGCCGTGGCGAATGGCATATCTGACGCCGCCGGCGGCGCGGGCGCTGGGGGTCGCGAAAGAGGCGAATCTCGCGTTTGCGAGGGACTTTTTCGGGGACGAGGCGGAGTTTACGCTGCAGATCGGGGTGTACCAGTCGGCGAACACGAGCGAGGCGCGGCGGGCGGCGGAGGAGGCGGTTCGCCGGTTGCGGGCGGAGGGCGAGGAGGCGTTCTATTACCACGGGCCTTCGTGGAGTTCGGTGACGGTGGGGCTCTTCGGGGCCGGCGACTACGACGAGGCGCGGGGCGAGGTGCGGAACGGCGAGATCCTGGAGTTGCAGGCGAGGTACCCGCAGAACATGTTGAACGGGGCGTATCCGATTCAGGACAAGAACACCGGGAAGGCGCAGCGGAGTCTGCTGGTGCATGTGCCGTGAGAAAGTGGTGGAAGCCCCCGATAATCTTGCGGGTTGTGGGTTTCCGTGTGTCCGAGCGCAAAAAACGCGGGGTTGGTCGTTGCGAGTCGGGTTGTATCGGCTATGCTGATGAGGTTCGTCTGGAAGCACAGTCCGGGCGGGCGGATGAGAGTCAGAAAGCCGCACAAGGCGAGAGCAAGAGAGAGTCTATTGGATCGACCCGTTTTGATCGGCGTCATTGCTTTGGATTGGGTGATTCCCTTCCGAGCGAGTGCTATCCGCGTGGCCTGACGGCGGCGTGAGATGGATTCCCGTTGGTGTCACTGGGGCGTTGGTGACTGCAGATGCAGCCGGTAGAAGGGAAATCGCAGCCCAGACCTTATGTGTGCATGGCTCCAACGGACCCGCCCGCGAACGGCATAGTCGCGGGCGGTTTTACTTTTCTGAGTCGGGCGATTTGGCGCGGATGACGACGATGGTTGTGTCGTCGGCGCGCTTGTGGAGCCCGACGAATCGGCGTCCTTCCCAGATCGCGTGATCGGCGACGCCGCGCGCGGGGGCGTCGGGGTTCTCGCGGAGGAATCGAGCGACAGTTTCGAGGAGGCGCTTGCGTCCGAAGGACTCGCCTTCGAAGTTCTGCGCTTCGATGAGGCCGTCGGTGCAGGCGATGAGGGTGTCTCCGGGGCGGAGTTGCACGGCGGCCGAGGGGAAGTCCTGCGACTCATCGACGCCCAGGACGAGCCCGCCCTCCCGGAGGAGTTCGGCGTCGTCGGAGCCGGCGCGGATGATGAATGGCGGCTCGTGCCCTGCGTTGCAGTAGGTGAGTGTGAGTGCGTCGGGCTCGATGGCGAGGAAGAGGAGTGTTGCGAACTCCTGATCGAGCGTGTCGCGCGTGAGGAAGGTGTTGGTCTGGGACATGAGGCGCGAGGGATCGCGTTCGCTCAGGGCGTGGGCGCGGATGGAGGCGCGGAGCGAGGCCATCAGCAGGGCCGCGGGCACGCCTTTGCCCACGACATCTGCGACGACGACGGCGATGGACCCGTGGAACTCGAAGATGTCGTAGAAGTCGCCGGCGAGTTCGAGTGATGAGATGAGGCGCGCCTCGATATCGAGCGCGGGGTGCTCGGGGCGCGTGCGGGGGCGCATGCGGGACTGGACATCGGCGGCGAGTTTGAGGTGGCGCTGCGTCTCGCGGTGGCGGCGCTCGGTCTGGAGGAGTTCGGCGGCGGCGACGGCGGCGGCGACATGCTCGCCGATGGTCCGGAGGAGCGAGGTCTGAGAGTCGGTGAACTCCAGGACTCGGCGGCCGTAGAGCCGGAGCACGCCGTGGCGCCGGGCGCGGTACGAGAGATCGAGGGAGATGAAGGAGACGATGCACTCGGCGCGGAGCGATGCGTCGGTTGTGGGGGATATGGAGCGGTCGCTGTCCTCGAGCAGGATCACGCGGCTACCGAGGTCGTCGAGCGATGCGGTGTCGTGGTCGGGGAGTTCGCGGAGGCGCTGGGTGAACTCGGTGGAGACGCCGTGCCAGGCGCGGAGCGTGAGGTTGTGCGTCTCGAAGTCGAGGAGGTGGACGGAGCCGGCGTCGGCGTTGAAGAACATGGCGGCGGCGCGGAGCGCGGCGTCGAGCATGGCGCTGATGTCGTTGGAGCCGACGAGCAGCGAGGAGAGTTCGTAGAGGACTCGGAGTTCGCGCCCGCGCAGGTTGGCGTTGACCTCCTGATCGCAGAGTTCGCCCACGGTCTGTGCGACGAGTTCGAGGGTGTTGCGCAGGCGCGGTGGCGTGGAGTCGGTGGGTTTGAGCGGCGCGGCGCGCAGCGCGCCGACGGCCCGGCCGGCGGTTCGGATGGGGATGAGGAGGTGGGCGCCCGCGCCGGCGGAGCGTGCGCGTGGGTCTTTCTGGAGCCCTTCGATCTCGGCGCGGACCGACTGCGAATGCTCGTCGTGGCGCATGATCCACGGCGGGTCGGCGTTCTGGTGCTCGATCACCGAGCCGGACCGGTCTCGGAGCGAGATGGTGTGGCGCGTGAGTTCGCCCAGAGCGGCGCACAATGCTGCGAGCGAGCCATCGGTCAGGAACTCGGTGATGGACTCGGGCGCGCCGTGCATGCGGGGGTCAGCGGGTCCAGACTCGTTCCAGGAGGAGGATGAGGGGATCGCTCTCGGCGCCGATGGACTGGTTGATCTCGTTGATCCGCGCGAAGCCGGCGTCGCGGAGGGTGTAGTCGGCGATCTGGTGCCCGAGGTAGGCCATCACGATGGACGCGTCGGCGGCGAAGGCGGTGTCGAGTCGTGATCGCTCGGCGAGTTGGCGCTTGAGCAGTTCGAGGCGCTCGCCGGCGGGCAGGAGGTCTGCTTCGAAGCGCACGGGGATGAGTTCGGGGTAGGCGCGGTAGAGGTTGCGGATGTTGATGGCGGCGGAGCGGAACATGCCCGCGCCGATCTGCGCGTGGATTCGGCCGGCGGCGGCCATGGAGTCGCCCGGGCGCGACGCGAGCGCCATGGTGAAGCGTTCCTCGGCGTCGAACCAATGGCCCTCTTCGAGGAGTTCCTGCCCGCGCATCATGTTGGAGAGGTAGCGATCGCCTCCGGCTTCGTCCTTGTTGACGAATGGTTGCGGTTCGAGTTCTTCGCCGACCTTGAGCAGGGCGCTCTCGAGTTCTCTGAGTTGCTGCTGACGGGCCGAGAGCAGTTGATTGCGGGCGTCATCGAGCGGCGACGGGAGTGGTTTGGTGTCGCTCTCGGGTTCGGGGGCTTCGTCGGGCATGACGGAGTCGCCCAGTTCGCCGCGCATTATCTCGAGCATCTCTTCGATTGTGGGCGGGGGCGCGGGGGGGTTGAGGAGATCGGTGACGGTGCTCGTGCCTTCG
>CALFMQ010000041.1 GCA_937879825.1 uncultured Phycisphaerales bacterium | reverse complement strand
ACTTGGCGTCGTAGTCGTACAACCCGTCGGCGGGGATGATCTGGATGACGGGCAACGCTTCGAGCGCGTCGAGCGACTCGGTCGCGATGACGCCCACCGTGAGTTCGCGTCCCTTGACGAACGGCTCGATGAGGCACGGGCGGCGCGAGGCGGCGGATTGCTCGTGCGCGTGCGCCCACACGGCGGCGGAGCGGCAGATGTGCAGCCCGATCGTCGAGCCCTCGAAGATTGGCTTCACCACGAAGGGCAACTCCAGCGGCATCACCGTGTCGCCCGGATCGAGGATCGCGCTGGCGCTGGTACGCACGCCCAGCGTCTGCGCGACGGTCTTGGACATGACCTTGTCGATGGCGATGCGCGCGGCACGCGGGCCGCACCCGACGAAGGGACGCCCGTCGCGCTCCAGGAGTTGCTGGAGCGGGCCGCCCTCGCCCCAGCGCCCGTGGAGCGCTGGGAAGATGACATCGCCTTCGAGGTGCGCCAGGTCGCGCTGCGAGAGCGCACCGATGACTTGGTGATTGACGCGGAACTCACCCGTGGAGGCGAGCGCATCGGCGATACCGCGTGCGGATTGCAGCGAGACTTCGTGCTCCGGGTCCGGGCCGCCGGCGAGGACGAGGACGGTCGTGGTCATAAGACGGCCCCCACGCCCGCGCGGCTCCAGATGACGACCTCGGGCTCGAGCGTGACGCCGTGATGCGCTTCGACCCGGTCGCGGACGCGGGCCATGAGTTCGATGATGTCCTGCGCGGTCGCGTCGGGCGTCGTGACGACGAAGTTGGCGTGGACATGCGAGACGGATGCGCCCCCGACGGCGAGCCCCTTGCACCCCGCTTCGTCGATGAGCTTGCCCGCGCCGAGGCGCTCAGCGCCGACGGTCGGGTTCTTGAAGACGCACCCGGCGCTGCGCTCGCCCATGGGCTGGGAGTTCTTCTTGTAGGCCATGATGCGCTTGAGCGACTCGCGGAGTTCGGGTTGATCGCCCGGCTCGACGCGCTCGAGCTGGAGCTCGACGCCCGTGATGATCAAGTCGTTCAATCCCGATCGGCGGTAGTTGAAATCGATCTCGTGGCGCGCGAGGGTGATCTTCTGACCGGTGCGCGAGAGCGCGTGGACGCGCCGGACGGTGTCGGCGATCTGGCCGAACGCGCCGCCCGCGTTCATGACGACCGCGCCGCCGAGCGTGGCGGGGATGCCGGCGAGCGTCTCGACGCCCGCGAGCCCGCGCTGCACGCACCCGAGGATGAGTTTGGGCAGACTCGCGCCGGCCTGCGCTGAGACGATCGGGGCCTCATCGTCTTCCGGGAAGTGGATGGCGTTCATCTCTTCGAGCGAGATGGTCAGGCCATCGACTCCGGCGTCGTGGATCAAGAGGTTCGCGCCGTCGCCGAGAATCCGGACCGAGGCGCCGGCCTGCTCGCGGAGCAGGTCGCGGAGTTCTGTTTCGTTGTGGGGGCGTGCGAGGAGATCGGCGCCGCCGCCCACGCCGAACCATGTCTCGATCGGCGCGCTGCGCTCGATGATGTTGGGCGCGAGCGGGCTCATGAGGCGCCGGTCCCGGCGTCGAGGAATCCGCGCGCGACCTTCCAGACCGGGCCCGCGCCCATGACGACGAGAAGATCGCCGGGGCGGCAGATGATCTGCAGCTGCTCGACGATGGCCTCGAAGGGGTAGAGGTGCATCGCCATGACGCCCCGCTGGCGGAGGCGGTCCACGAGATCGGCGCTGGAGACCTTGGTCTTCTCGATCTCGGAGTCGCGCACGAAGTAGATCTGCGGCACGATGACGACATCAGCGTGCGTGAACGCCTGGGCGAACTCTTCCATCAGGAAGCGCGTGCGCGAGTGCTGGTGCGGCTGGAAGACGCAGATCAGCCGCCCGCCGCCGAACTGCGCACGCTCTTCGGGCTTCTCGAACTCGCGGAGCGCGCGGAGGGTGGTTTCGATCTCGGTGGGGTGGTGCCCGTAGTCGTCGTAGACCCGGACGCCCGGGGCGCGGGGAATGGTGGGCGTGTCGGTTGCGTTTGTCGAAATGACTCCGACGCGCGGCGAGCGCCCCATCGGGAGGCGCTTCTCGCCGAGGAACTGCATCCGCCGGTCGACACCCTTGAAGGACGACAACCCCTCGCACACCTTCTCGGAGTCCGCGCCGAGCCACAGCGCCAGCACGCCCGCAAAGGCGGCGTTGCATGCCATGTGCTCGCCGGGCAAGGGCGATGTGAATGAGAGCGCCGTGCGCCCGTGGTTCTCGACGGTGACGCGCTGGGTCTTCTTATCCAGTGTGATCTGCCAGTCGGCGCCGGGCGCGAAGCCGATGGTCTCGACATCGCAGGTAAGCCCCGCGGTGACCTCGCGCCGGTGCGCGTTCTGGTGCGCAATGAGCAGGCGCCCGCCCTCAGCGCCCGACGGGATGTTGCGCGCAAACTGCGCGAAGGACTCGATGACCGCGTCGAGCGAGCCGTAAATATCGAGATGATCCGCCTCGACGCTCGTGATCGCGGCGATGGTCGGTCGGAGGTGGTGGAACGAGCGGTTGAACTCGCACGCCTCGCAGATGAGGACGCCCGGCTCGCCCTGGCGCGGCCCGGCGGGGATGGCCGGCCTGCCCATGCGGAAGCCCGAGGCGACATCGCCCGGCCTGGCGAGTTGCGTGCAGACCGCGCCGACGATGACGGTCGGGTCAATGCCGGCGTGCGCGAGCGCGACGCCCAGCATGGCGGAGGTGGTGCTCTTGCCGTGCGTGCCGGCGAGGGCCACCCCGGTGCGCCCGATCATGCACCGTCCGAGGGCCTCGGCGTAGGTCAGGGTCTCGATGCCGCGCTCGAGGGCGGCGGCCATCTCGGGGTGGTCGGGGCGGATGGCGGCCGAAGCGATGACGAGGTCGGCGTCCTCCGGGATGAGGGCGGCCTGCTGATCGAACGAGACCTCGATGCCGCGCCGGGCGAGTGAGTCGGTGACGTCGGTCTGGGCGTTGTCCGAGCCGCGGACGATCGCGCCGCGCTCGGCGAGCATCCGGGCCAGGCCGGACATGCCGCACCCGCCGATTCCGATGAGGTAGGCGCGTCGCCCGAGGAAGGGGTCGATGGCCACTTCGACGGGGGCGGGAGGGGCGGCGGGGGCCACGGGGGAAGGCGAGCTTTGCGTTGATTGGCGGGGCGTTGTCATGGCTTGATGCATCCAGAGTAGATCGGCGTTTTCACGTGCGCGGGCGCAGAAGTAGCGCGCACGCATCGCGTGTATCCTCCGTGCGATGGGCACACCCCAATCCACAGTTCCCCCACGCCGATTCCCCTACAAAATCGCCGTGTTATGCGACCTGCGCGACGCCGATGGGCGCGTGCTGTTGCTCCACCGCGCCAAGGACCCGAACAAGGGGCTGTACTCCCCGATCGGCGGCAAACTGGACACGCACACCGGCGAGAGCCCCGCGATGTGCGCGCAGCGCGAAATTCTGGAAGAGGCGGGCATCGAGGTCGCGATCGAAGACCTCCACCTCGGGGGGATGATCTCGGAGCACGGGTTCGGCGGCGAGACGAACTGGCTCTTGTTCTGGTACCGCGTGACGCGCGTGGTCGACCTGGAGCCGTTCGAGATGCGCGAGGGCCGGCTCGAATGGCACAAGGAGCGCGAGTTGGACACGCTCCCGCTCCCCGATACGGATCGCAGGTTCATCTGGCCGCTGGTGCGGGCGCACGAAATGGAGGCGACCGGCGCTGGGGGGGGGTTCTTCGCGGTGCACATCGATTGCACGGGCGAGGACGGGCTGGAGTGCCGGATCGAGCAGTCGTCGATCGGGATGAAATCGATCGGGTGACCCCAACCGCCACCCGACCGACGCGGGGGGACGGGCGTAGAATGCGGGCGATGAACGGACTTGCCTCCAACCTCATGCAACGGGTGGGCGCGATGCGCTGGGCGCTGCGCCTCGCGAGCGCGCTGTGTCTGATCGCGCTGGGCGCGGTTTCGAGCGTGAGTTCGGCCGCGGAAACGGGGGCCGCGGGCGCAGGGGCCGCTTCGACGCCCCGGGCGGTCCCGGCCGCGAGGAAGGCGACGAATGTCGCGATCATCACGATCGAGGGCCCGATCGACGCGGTGACGGCGTTCAGCGTCGAGCGTCGGATGAAACTCGCGGAGAAGGGCGGCGCCGACTGCATCGTGTTCGATATCGATACGCCCGGCGGCGAGGTGCCCGCGGTGCTGCAGATCACCGGTGCGATCAAGCGGTCACCGATCACCAATACGGTCGGCTGGATCAATCCCAACGCCTATTCCGGCGGCGCGTACATCGCGCTCTCTTGCCGGGAGATCGTGGTGGCGCAGTCGGCGACGATGGGGGACGCGGCACCGATCTACGGCGGCGTGGCAGGAATTCAGCAGATGGCGCCGACGGAACGGGCGAAGATGCTCTCGCCGCTGCTCGCGGACATCGTGGACTCGGCGCGCCTGCGCGGGTACGACGAGAAGCTCGTGCAGGGCCTGGTCATTCTGGGCGTCGAACTCTGGATGATCCGCGACAAGGAGACGGGCGAGGTCTTCTTCATCGACGAGGATGAATGGGCGCACCTGTTCGCCACGACGCCGCCCCGCGGGAATCCGCGGATGCCCTCGGGGGCCGCGCCGGGCTCGGAGCGTCCGACCCCGACGGGCGGCGGCGAGGAAGAGGTCGGGCCGTTTGTCGGCGACTCGACCCGCACGGATCGCTCGGAGTTCCTGTCGGGGTCGTCGCAGCTGCCGGCGAGCGTTGCGGATGAGGTTTCAGGACAGCTGGAGGTGGTCTCGACGCGCCCCAACTTCGCGGAAGCGGAGGCGAGCCGCTACGAGTTTGTCACCTACGCAACGGACGGGCGGGCGCTGCTCACGCTGACCGAGAGCGACCTGAAGTTCTTCCGCCTCGCGCAGGACACGGTCAAGAACGATGAGGAACTGAAGCAGTTCCTCGGCGCGACGAACCTGCGCCGACTCGATCAGACATGGTCGGAGTCGCTTGTCGCGTTCATGACGCAGGGCTTCTCGGGGCTGATCGTGCGCGGCGTGCTGATCGTGGTGTTCCTGCTGGGGATGTTCCTCGAACTGAGCATGCCGGGCGTCGGGCTGCCCGGGCTGGTGGCGATCGCGGCCCTCGCCGGGCTGTTCGTGCCCCCGATGCTGATCGGCGCCTCGTCATGGTGGGCGCTGGCGGCGATCGGCGGCGGAATCGCGATGCTGCTGCTTGAAATACTGGTCATCCCGGGGTTCGGCGTGCCCGGCATTCTCGGGCTGGGGCTGCTGCTCGTGGGATTGGTCGGTTCGTTCGCGGGGCTCGGGGAGATGTTCCCCGGCGCGGGATCGGGCGACACCTCGGCGCTGACCTGGGCGCTGGCGACGGTGCTCACGGCCATCTTCGTCTCGGCGGTGGGCATGTATTTCCTCTCCAAGTACACGCATCGCATGCCGATCGCCAATCGCCTCTTGCTCTCACCCGAGACGACCCGCCCGACGGACGACAACTCGATGTTCGGCGCGATGAGCGCGACGCGCACGGGCGACGCCGCGGTGCGCGTGGGCGATGTCGGGCGGGCGACGACGCCGCTGCGCCCGTCGGGCAGCGCGATGTTCGGCGAACAACTCGTGGATGTGGTGTCGGAGTTCGGGTTTGTCGATGCGAACCAGCGTGTGCGCGTCACGAGCGTGACGAAATACCGCGTGGGGGTCGAGGGTGTGACGGAGGAAACCGCCTGATGCCTGTGGAGATGATCTGGGCGTTCGGGCTCGGGCTGGGCGCGGTGCTGCTGTTCCTGATCGAGTTCCTTGTGCCGTCGGCGGGCATCATCGGCGCGGTGTCGTTCCTGCTGGTGTGCGCCTCGATCTACGCGTTCTTTCAGGTGGGGGAGTGGTGGGGGATCGCCAGCGTCGGAATCTACATGGTGCTCATCCCCATCGCGATCAACTTCGCGCTCAAGGTGATGCCGCACACACCCATCGGGCGCAAGCTGATGCTGGGCGGGCCCGACACGGAGGAAGAGGAAGCACGCCGGCGCGCCGAGCGCGAGCGGACGGAGCGCGAGCAGGCGGCGGCGCTGATCGGCGCCGAGGGCGAGGCGCTCACGGACCTGCGCCCGGTGGGCTCTGTGAAGATCGAGGGGACGCGGATCGAGGCCCTCGCCGAGGGCGCGATGATCGACGCGGGCGCTCGCGTGCGCGTGGTCAAGGTAGAGGGATCGCAGGTGAAGGTGCGCCGGATCGACTGAGCACGGGAGG
>CALFMQ010000040.1 GCA_937879825.1 uncultured Phycisphaerales bacterium | reverse complement strand
GCCTCTGCATGATCATCGCCAACGACGCCACCGTGAAGGCCGGCGCGTTCTTCCCGATGACCTGCAAGAAGATCATCCGCGCCCAGACCATCGCCCACGCCGCCCGTCTCCCCCTCATCTACCTCGTCGACTCCGCCGGCGTCTTCCTCCCCATGCAGGAGGATGTCTTCCCCGACACCGACGACTTCGGCCGCATCTTCCGCAACAACGCCGTCATCAGCGCCATGGGCATCCCCCAGATCAGCGCCATCATGGGCTTCTGCGTCGCGGGCGGCGGCTACCTCCCCGTCCTCTGCGACACCCTGTGCATGACCGAGGGCTCGGGGCTCTACCTCGCCGGCCCCGCACTCGTGAAAGCCGCCATCGGACAGGAAGTCTCCGACGAAGAACTCGGCGGCGCTTCCATGCACGCCTCCATCTCCGGCACCATCGACTTCAAAGAGAAAGACGACGACGCCTGCATCAAGCGTCTCCGCGCCCTCATCGCCAAGCACAACGCCCCGATGCCCCGCCCGCTCCCTTCCTCAGACCCCCCCGCCGCTCCCGCGCGCCCAGCCGACGACATCTATTCCGTCTTCGATGCCAAGCCCGGCGCACAATATGACACGCGCGAACTCCTCGACTGCATCGTCGACGCCGACTCACTCGACGAATACAAGGCCGACTTCGGCGGCTCAATCCTCTGCGCCTACGCCACCATCAACAGCGTCCCCTGCGGCATCGTCGCCAACCAGAAGAAACTCACCCAGCGCAAAATGCCCGGTGGAAAAGCCGGCCCTTCGTATTCAGTCAACATGCCCGGCGTCATCTACGACGACTCCGCCGACAAGGCCGCCCGCTTCATCATGGACTGCAACCAGCGCAAGATCCCGCTCATCTTCATCCACGACACCACCGGCTTCATGGTCGGCCGCGACTCCGAGCAGCAGGGCATCATCCGCTCCGGCGCCAAAATGGTAAACGCCATGAGCAACTGCATCGTCCCCAAGATCGTCCTCATCGTCGGCGGCTCCTACGGCGCGGGCAACTACGCCATGTGCGGCCGCGCATTCGACCCCTTCATCTCCCTCGCGTGGCCCGGCTCCCGCTGCGCCGTCATGGGCGCCGCCCAGGCCTCCGGCACCCTCGCGATGATCGAAGAACGCTCCCGCCAGCGCAAGGGCGAAGAGATCGACGAAGAAACCCACAAGGCCATCCTCAAGGCCGTCGCCGACTCCTACAACGAGCAGCAGGACATCCGCCACGGCGCCGCTCGGGGCTGGCTCGACCGCATCATCCAGCCCCACAACACGCGAAGCGAACTCGCCGCCGCCCTCGCCATGACCACCAACTGGGACTACTCCCCAGAGTTCAAGACGGGCGTTTTGCAGGTCTAAGCCGTGAAACGAACACTCACACAAATCGCGATCGCCGCCAATGTGTTGAATATCGCATGGATGTGCTTTGTCATCTTTGCGCTCTTCTCGTCCGACGCGAGCCCGTGGCCCGGTGTGTTGTGGTTCTTCGCGGGGCTGATCGCCGCCGCACTAACGCTTTCAGCGTGCTTACTGAAGGAACCGATACAGGTGCTCGCGCCAACTGCGGTATGTGCCTTTGTGCTCGATCTGGGCACACTCTGTTTCTTCACCGTGACGGTAGTAGACAAGCCCGAGATGGCCTCGTGGCCGAACTACCTGTTGCGGTACGCGATTCCGATTCTTGCACCATCGACCGGTATGTTGGCGCTCTTCTTGCTTGATCGAGACCGGCCCCACCTGCAATGCGCCTCGTGCGGCTACGACATGACCGGACTCAACTCAAGAAAATGTCCCGAGTGCGGAACCCAGGTATGCGCATCCAAGACCTCGAACTCCTAATCCCGGTGCCACCTTCAGTTCACGAAGTGATAGGTCTTGCTCCCTCTCCCCTCCGGGGAGAGGATGTCACGAAGTGACAGGTGAGGGGTAACAAAAAGACCGGGCCTCTCGACCCGGTTCTTTCAACTCAGTTCAATCTGAACACCAGCATCTCCGCATCGTCATCCGTCGCGATCTCGAATCCGCTGCCCTCGATCGCCGCGCCGTCGCCGGCACCGAACGACTCGCCGCCGATCCGCACCGCGCCGCGGATCACCTGGACCCAGTGATGCCCGAACCGGTCATCACTCGGCACCGTCAGCGTCCCGCCCGCGGTTGTGCGCGCAAAGCACACCTCCGCGTCCTGGCGAATCGCCACCGATCCGTCACGCCCGTCGCCCGACGCGAACACCGTGAGCGTGTCGTCCTTCACCATCGACCGCGTATCCAAATCCGCGTACCGCGGCTCGCCGCCGCGCTCGCTCGGCCTGATCCAGATCTGCAGCAGGTGCGTCCGCTTGTCCTTCGACGGGTTGAACTCCGAGTGCTCGACGCCGTCAGCCGCGCTCATGTACTGCAACTGACCCGCGCCGATCGTGCGCCCGTTGCCCATCGAGTCCTTGTGCGCCAGTTCACCCTCGATCACATAGGTGATGATCTCCATGTTCTCGTGCGGGTGCGTGCCGAACCCCATGCCCGGCTCCACGATGTCCTGATTGATCACGCGCAAAGACCGGTACCCCATGTGCGCCGCATCGCGGTACTCGCCGAACGAGAATGAATACTTCGCGTGCAGCCACCCGAACTCGCCCTTGCCCCGATCATCCGACGCCCGCTTCGTCACGCTCAGAGTCTTGCTGCTCATCGCTTGCTCCTTTCGCAATGCTATTCACGAAAGAAGCAAACCGCGCCAAGTCGCCCACTATTTCAAATCGAAGCCGACCCGGACCTGCCAAGTTGGCAGTGCGGTTTCGGGTGCCATGGCTCAGCCCGAAGGGTGAGCCATGTCCCTACGCCGCGTCCAACAGCCGATTGATCACCGCGTTCACAAACGCGAACCGCGAACCCTTGAACGGCCCCGCCGTCGCCTCCGCCGCCTGCATCCGCGCCATCTCCAACTGCGCAGCCGCATCGCGCACGCCCGCCGGCGCTCGGTCGTGCCACATCTCCATCAGAATCTGCAAATGCTCCAGCTCGTCCTTGTCCAGCCAAACGCACGAGCACGCCGGGCACCGATCGATAATCACGCCCGAGTCGTTCGAATAGTTCACCACCCGCATCGCGCTCTCGCACGCCGGGCAGTGCAGCGCGCGTGCACCGCAGTCCGCGGGCACGCCCGCCAGCGGCGTGAACGACGACAGCGCCTCCACCGTCGCGGCGTCGAACCGCGCCTCGCGCACACTCACGATGTGCGCCAGTTGATCGCCCGGCAAACACTCGCCGCCGCAGGTCGTGCAGGTGTGAACCGTCACGCCCTCATACGTCATGGGCGTCAATGGCTTGCCGTCAACAGGGCAGTGCATCGGTGGGACCTCCGCATTCAAAAGGAGTTCAGGCAGCGCCCTCCCAGCGCGCACACAATGCCGCATCGGTCGTATCCACGCCCGATCGTGTTAGAATCGCATCGCAATGAGCAAGCAAGTCCGCATCACCGATGTATCCCCCCGAGACGGCCTGCAGAACGAGCCGATCGTCATCCCCGCCGAGCGCAAGGTCCGATTGATCGAACTCCTTTCTCGGACCGGCGTCGACGAGATCGAGGTCACCTCTTTCGTCTCACCCAAATGGGTCCCGCAACTGGCCGACGCCGAGGAAGTCGCCGAGGCGGTCGAGTCCGCCTACAGCGCCAACACCGTCTTCTCCGCTCTCGTCCCCAACGCGCGGGGCCTCGAGCGCGTCCTCTCCATCAACGAGACCGCCGGCTTCCCGCTCATCTCCAAGGTCTCCGTCTTCACCGCCGCATCCGAAACCTTCTCCCAGCGCAACACCAACGCGTCCATCGCCGAGACCATCCAGCGCTTCAAACCCGTCGTCGAGTCCGCGCGCGCCAGCAACCTCGATCTCCGCGGCTACATCTCCTGCGCCGTCGCCTGCCCCTTCGAGGGCGCGATCAGACCGACGCAGGTCCGCGCCGTCGCACAGCAACTCTCAGCACTCGGCATCGGCGAGATCGACC
>CALFMQ010000039.1 GCA_937879825.1 uncultured Phycisphaerales bacterium | reverse complement strand
GTCGTCTCCGTCAAAGTCGGCTCCGCCTACATCCCGCAGGAAGACGAAGCACCAATCATCGAACGGCTCTTCCTCGGCGGCCGCTCATTCCGCGGCTTCGACTTCCGCGGCATCGGACCACGCGGCATCAAGAACAACACCGGCACCCTCGGCGACGACCATGTCGGCGGCGACTTCTCCTTCTTCGCCGGCATCGAACTCGAAAAGCCCCTCTGGAAGGACATCCTCGCCGGCGTCGTCTTCGTCGACTCCGGCACCGTCAACGACGACCTCTCCTTCGACGAATACCGCGTCACCGCCGGCCTCGGCGCACGCTTCTACTTCCCGCAGCTCGGACAGGCCCCCCTCGCGCTCGACTTCGCCATCCCACTCATCGATTTCGAAGGCGACGACACCAAGATCTTCTCCTTCTCCATCGATATCCCCTTCTAATCCGAATCCCCTCCCTCCGGGAGGGGTAGGGGAGGGCAACGGTGGCACATCCTCAGGGCCCCACCGATACCCGCCCCAAACACCGCCGGCCCACTTGTTTGGTGACCGCTAACTTCGGTATACTCCCGTCACACCCCCGCCGCTCCCCGCACTTCCCGCGGGTCGCCAGAACATCGGGCAGGGGGCCGCAAGGGGACATCGCCCCATCCACTCTCGGGGCCGGAGGACGACATGAATCACGACAGACTGTGGCGTTGGGCAATCGTCGGCGTGCTCGCAACCATCGCAGCGGGCATCTGGGTCGGGCTCAGCTCCTCCGCATCGGCGCGCAACAACATGGTCAACACGCCCCCGCCGACATCCGTCGCCGTGGTGGACATCGCCGCCGTCCTCGACCGCCTCGACGAGAAGATCGATCAGGAGCAGAACCTCAAGCGCGTCGCCGAAGAGCGCCGCGACTTCGTCAAGGGCATGACCGACAAGATCGACTCCCTCAAGTCCGAACTCGCCATCCTCCCCGCCGACTCCGACGAGGCCCGCACCAAGCGCGAAGAGGTCGTCCGACTCGAAGCCCAGCGGCGTATCGAGGCCGAGATCGCCGCGCAGGTCGTCGAGTCCCTCCAGGTCACCAAGCAGGTCGAACTCGTCCGCAAGATCATGGACGCCTCCAAGCGCGTCGCCCAGCGCGACGGCTGGAGCATCGTCCTCACCGACGACCGCAACGCCGCCAACGCGCCCGACGGGCAGCAGTTCCGCATCGATCAGCAACTGCAGCTCCTCGCCCAGCAGACCGTCATCGCCGCCGACAACCTCACCGAAATCACCGAGGAAGTCATCCGGCTCATGAACAACGAGTACAAGGCCGGCGGGTGAGCCCCGCGAGCCCAACCACACCCACCTGGACCACCGGAGCCCTCGCGGCCCTCCTCAAGGCCGATCTCGTCGGCCCCGCGGATATCGCCCTCTCATCCATCGACCCCATCGCCGCCGCCGGCCCCGCCTCGCTCACATTCATCCGCACCTCCGAGTACCTCCGCCGGTGGAACGCCTCCCGCGCCGGCGCCGCGCTCGTCACACGCAAACTCCGCACCGACCCCGCGTTCGAAGGCATCGAGACCTCCTCCCGCGCGCTCCTCCTCGTCGACAACGCCGACGCCGCGCTCAATCAGATCCTCAAAGCCATCACCATCGAACCGTCCCGACCGGAGGGCGTCTCGCATCTCGCCTCCGTCCACGCCGAGGCCAACGTCCACCCCTCGGCCCGCATCGGCGCCTTCGTCTCCGTCGGCCCCGGCGCCGCCATCGGCGCAAACACCGTCATCCATGACGGCTGCACCATCGGCGCCGGCGCGAAGATCGGCGACAACTGCGAACTATTCTCCCGCGTCGTCATCTACGACCGCTGCGTCCTCCACAACCGCGTCATCCTCCACGCAGGGGTCGTCATCGGTGCCGACGGCTTCGGCTACATCCCCGCGCCCGACAACTCGGGCCTCGTCAAAGTCCCCCACGCCGGCATCGTCGAAATCCACGACGATGTCGAGATCGGCGCCAACTCCTGCGTCGACCGCGGCAAACTCGGCCCCACCACCATCGGCGCCGGCACCAAGATCGATAACCTCTGCCAGATCGCGCACAATGTGCGCATCGGCCGCGCCAGCATCATCTGCGGCTCATCCGCCATCGGCGGCTCTTGCACCATCGGCGACCGCGTCACCCTCGCCGGCAAAGTCGGCGTCGCGGATAATCTTTCCGTCGGCGACGGCGCGACCGTCTCCGCGTACTCCGCCGTCATGCGCAGCATCGGCCCCGGCGAGACATGGGGCGGCAACCCCGCCCAGCCATTCACCGCCTATATGCGGTCCGTCGCCGGATTGAGCCGACTACCAGAGATGATGCGTCAACTCAAAGCCCTCTCCAAACCCGCCCCCGACTCCTGATCCCCAATAGAATCCGCTCCCGTCCACATGATTCAGGCCCCACCAGACAAGCCGAAGCAGCGCACGCCCGCGTCACCCGCGCGCGTCGAGGGGCGCGGCCTGTTCTCCGGTGCCGCCGTCACCGCAACCGTCCGGCCCGCCTCCGCCGACACCGGCGTCGTCTTCCGCCGCACCGATCTGCCCGGCGCCCCCGAAATCCCCGCACGCATCGACTTCGTCACGCCCCGACCCCGCCGAACCGCGCTCGAGACCGAGGGCGCCTCCGTCGAAATGGTCGAACACTGCCTCTCCGCGCTCGCCGGCCTCCACATCGATAACGCCTACATCGATGTCGACGGCCCCGAGATCCCCGCCGGCGACGGCTCCGCGTCTCTCTTCATCGACGCCATCGACAACGCCGGAATCACCGAACTCGATGTCCTCGTCCAACCGCTCGTCGTGACAGAGCCCATCACCGTCCGCGAAGGCGACGCCACGCTCGCCGCGCTCCCCTGCGAAGGCGCCAACCCCGAGATGGTCTATGTCATGGACTACGGCGAGCGCTCCTTCCTGGGCCGCCAATCCCACACCTACACGCTGAACGCCGACGAGTACCGCCGCGAGATCGCCCCCGCGCGCACCTTCTCGACCCACGCCGAAGCCAAAGCCGCATGGGAACGCGGGCTCTTCCGCCACCTCACCGCCAAAGACATGCTCGTCATCGGCGAGGCCGGACCCATCGAGAACGAACTCCGCTTCCCCGACGAGCCCGTCCGCCACAAGATGCTCGATCTCGTCGGCGACCTCTCCCTCGTCGGCCAGCCCATCCACGCGCGCATCGTCGCCATCCGATCGGGCCACGCGCTCAATCACCAACTCGCACGCGAACTCGTCGAGGTCGCGCGCCGGCGCGAACAATCCTCCAACGCGACGCCCCCCGCGATGGACATCCGCGCCATCCAGCGCCTCCTCCCGCACCGCTACCCCATGATCCTCGTCGATCGCGTCCTCGAGATCGACGCCGACCGCCGCGCCGTGGGCGTCAAGAACGTCACAATCAACGAACCCTTCTTCCAGGGCCACTACCCCGCCACGCCCATCATGCCCGGCGTCCTTATCGTCGAGGCCATGTGCCAGCTCGCCGGGCTCATGCTCTCGCAGAAACTCGAGCGCACCGGCAAGATCGCCGTCCTCCTCTCCCTGGACAAAGTCAAACTCCGCAGGCCCGTCACGCCCGGCGACCAGCTCGTCATGGAGACCGAAGCCGTCAAAACCTCCACCCGCTTCGGCGATGTCCAGTGCCGCGCCTTCGTCGCCGGCGACCTCGTCGCAGAAGCGCGCGTCAAGTTCATGATGGTCGACGCCGAGCAGGACGCATGAGCACCAAGGTCCACCCCACCGCGATCGTCGACCACCGCGCCCAACTCGATGAGGGCGTCGAGGTCGGCCCCTACTGCGTCGTCGGCCCGTGGGTAAAGATCGGACGCAACACCGTCCTCCACAACCACGCCACCATCCACGCCCACACCACCATGGGCGCCGAGAATGTCGTCTACCCCTACGCCGTCCTCGGCGCTGAGCCCCAGGACCTCAAGTTCGAAGGCCGCGCCACCGAACTCGTCATCGGCGACCGCAACAAGTTCCGCGAACACTGCACCATCCATCGCGGCACCGAACTCGGCGGCTACCGAACCGTCGTCGGCTCCGACTGCCTCATCATGGTCGCCGTCCACATCGCCCACGACTGCGTCATCGAAGACGAAGTCGTCATCGCCAACAACACCATGCTCGGCGGCCACTGCCACGTCTGCTTCGGCGCCTCCATGGGCGGCGGCGCGGGCGTCCACCACTTCACCACCATCGGCACGCTCGCATTCGTCGGCGGCATGTCCCGCATCAACCGCGATGTCCCGCCCTACATGGTCGTCGAGGGCACGCCCGCCGAAGTCCGCAAGGTCAACACAACAGCGCTCTCACGCCGCAAGTGGTCCGATCAGGACATCGAAAAGCTCCGCCACGCCCACAAACTCCTCTTCCGCGAAGAGAACCTCCCCGCGCAGACCGTCGTCGAGATGCTCCGCACCGCGCCCAACCAGCCGCAAGCCGTCCTGCAACTCTGCGACTTCGTCGAACGCGCCCAACTCGGCGTCTTCGGCCGCCAACGCGAAGCCGACCGCAAGCGCAACTCGTAAATCCCCTCCCTCTGGGAGGGGCAGGAGCGGGCAAACGCTGCGGCACTCATGGTGCCATTGCGTGACACTGCCGGGTGCCACGGGCAAGCCAGCGGCTTGCCCGTGCCAAAGATCGGTACATCAAAAAAAGAACACCCGCGGCTGTGGGGGGGAGGTCCGCGGGTGCCCCGTTCCGGTGCAGCGACTCTCATTCCGCATCGCGGCGGAACCCGTCCCTGCGCCCGTTTCGATCCTGATTACTTGTGCCGGGCGATGTAGTCCCGAACGATCTGCTCATAGTTGGGCGACTTCAGCCCCACCACCTTCGCCTCCGCCAGCGCATCCGCATCGCTCAATCCCCCGTCCAGCGCGCGGTACGCGTACCAGATCGCGCCCACACGGTTCGCAGATGAGCAATGCACCAGCATGGGGCGCTCCGCGTTCCGCAGCAGATCCAGATTCCGCTCGATCATCGCATCCGTCAGCTCCGCATCGCCGTTCCAGGCCGGGTTCTCGTAAGCCAGCCCGAGGCCGCGCACGAACGCGCCCTCATCAAAGCCCGCCTGCTCATCGGCGTGCATCATGTTCACGACCGTCTTGACCCCGCCCTTCTTCGCCTGCTCCAGGTCGCTCGCCGCCGGCCTGCTCGCCAGGAACACGCCCTGATAGGTGTTGAGCCGCGTGATCGTGCCGCACTCGTACGGCTCCAGTTTCTCGGTCGTGATCGCCCCGTGATGCTCCGACTTCGCCGTGCTCGCGCAACCCATAGGGAACATCGCAATCGCACTCAAAAGTGCCGCACCCGCAATCGTTCTTGCAGCTTTCATTGTCTGAACTCCTGTGTGTTTCATGGTTGTGTATCGGAGACTGTGCCCGCTCCGTCGTTATCCATATCGCTTGTGAATGCACTCCAGAATGCTCGCCAGCCCCGGCTCGGCGATCTCGTAGTACACGCTCCGCCCCTCGCGGATGGGGCGGAGAAGCCCCCGGTCCGAGAGAATCCGCAGGTGCGTGCTCATCGCCGACTGCGACACGCCGCACGCCTCGGCCAGCGCCCCCACCGTGTGCCACTCACGCAGCAACAACTCGATCACCCGGATCCGCACCGGGTGCGCGATCGTCTTGAGGCATTCCGAGGCGCTCTCCAGGGCCGCCCCGTCCAGCATGTTGTCCAGCCGAGCATCCATGCACATCAATATATCAAGAAATCTTGATATGTCAAGATGTGGCGGGCGAGAATCCGAAACATTCTGGGGGGGCGTGCCCCAACGAGCCCGAAGCGCCAGCGAGGGCCGCGCCCCAGACCTCGCCATGGGCCCGGCGGATCGCTAGACCGCCGCCCAAAGCTCCACCAGGTTCCCGTCCGGGTCGTAGCAATAGATCGACCGCGCCCCCTTTGGCCCCATCCAGTCGAAATCCACCGGCCCGTGCACCTCAACCCCCATCCCCCGCAGATGCGCGGCACATTCCCCCAGCCGTCCGATATCAACACGCAGCGCAAAGTGCGTCGCGCCCCCGAACCGCGAACCCATCGCAATCGACTTCAAGGGCGAATGCTCCTCGAACAACAACGCCCCCTTGTGCAGCGCCACCCAGCACGACTCGCCCTCGGCCCCCGCCCAGAACCAGGCCCATTCGTCGTTCGCAGGCCGCGCCGGAATCAACCGGATCGCATTGCGATAGAACGCCGCACCGCGCGCAACATCCTCCACGATCAACACAATCTCGCTGATTCCCCGGCATACCGGCGCGGTCATCGGGTGCCACCGCTTGTTCGCAACGCGACAAGCGGTGCCGTCTCCTGAACTCTGCTCATCTCTGCGCCCTCCGCGTTCACCTGATCGCCCCCGCAATCTTCGCCGCCAGCGCCTTCCCCGCCTCCCCGTCCAGTCTCCCCGCAGGCCACCGCACACCCAAGCCCTCGCCCTCCCGCGGCTTCGGGATGATGTGGAAGTGCACATGGAACACCGCCTGGTGCGCTATCACGCCATTATTCTGCAGCACATTGAAGTCCGCGCACCCCGTCGCCCGCACCACCGCACGACAAATCCGCGGCAGCACACGCCCAATCGCCGCGCAACTCTCATCGCTCAACTTGTCCAGCGTCTCGGCCGGCTCCTTGGGAATCACCAGCGTGTGACCCTCCGACAGCGGCATGATGTCCAGGAACGCCAGCACATGCGCATCCTCGTACACCCGGTGGCACGGAACCTCGCCGTTGATGATCTTCGTGAATATGGTGTCGGCCATTCTCTACCTTCCTCTACGTCACAGTTTTTTGTTCGACTTACAAAACTGCCAGAGCGCTCGATCGAGTGTTCGCATGCTCACCGAAGCGTCGCTTGCGATCTTTCTGCAAGTAATGACATATTGATCCCATATCGATAGGGAGTAAGCGGGCATTTTCTCAATACCCAGCGACCAAAAGGCCCGCCAATCAATGATGGGGTACGGGTCGATATGGCACATATGGAGAATGACCGAGGCCGTTGGAATTCCGACCCCTGGAAGGGACTGAAGCACACCAATGCGGACCACCTCAGAGCGCGCACTCAGAGCGATGCGTGTGGCTTCTTGAATATCTCGATCAGAGTTCTGAGCAAATAGATCAGGTCGCCGTTCGCTCTTCCAAAGGACGAGTTCTTCGATTTCGGCGCGATCTCCCCACCCGCGACAACGGACGGAGTTCCCAATGCGAATAACCTGGTCATCCTTCTTCTTGTACGAGTACCCGGCCGCTAAGCGTTCGATCTCCTCAATCGGAAACCGCAAACGAAACTCAACCGTCGCCCGCCTCCCCATCACCCCACCCCCGCCTCGACCGCCGCCGCAGCCGGAGGATGCGGCACCCCCGTCGCCGGCGGCAACCGCAGATACTTCGTCAGCCACGAAGCGCCCATAT
>CALFMQ010000038.1 GCA_937879825.1 uncultured Phycisphaerales bacterium | reverse complement strand
GAACCGATTGCGACGGGGATGGGGTAGCGCGGCGGGCCGCGGAACGGGACGACGGTGTGTGTGAGGAAGGCGCGTCGGGATGCGTTGACCCGTTCGAGGAGCGCGCGGGTGGCGTGATCGCCGTCGCGGTGGGCGAAGCAGACGAGCGCGAGCGAGCGTGGCTCGAATCGTTCGAAGCGGTCATCGGCGCGGATGAGGGACTCGAGTTCTTCGGCAAGGGCGATGTGGCGTCGGATGTGGGCGCGGAGGCCCTCCACGCCGTAGCGGCGGATGACGAACCAGAGTTTGAGCGCGCGGAAGCGTCGTCCCAGCGGGATGTGCCAGTCGCGGTAATCGACGACGCGGCCCGACTCGGAGGCGGGGTTGCGGAGGTACTCGGGTGTGATGGACATGGCGTCGATGAGCGCCTTGCGGTCGCGGACCCAGAGGCATGAGCAGTCGAAGTTGGTGAGGAGCCACTTGTGGGGGTTGAAGTTGAATGCGTCGGCGTGCTCGACGCCCGCCATGAGGTGCTGGTACTCGGGGCAGACGAGGGCGCTGCCGGCCCATGCGGCGTCGATGTGGAGGTAGACGCCGTGCTCGGTGCATATGGGCGCGATGCGGCTGATGGGATCGAACGCGCCGGTGGAGGTGGTGCCGAGCGTGGCGCAGCAGAAGAAGGGCACCGCCCCGCTCTTGCGGTCTTGTTCGATTGCAGAGCGGAGCGCATCCGGGCGCATGGCGAGCGCATCGTCGGTGTCGATCAGGCGGAGTGCATCATGCGGGAGGCCCATGACGCGCGCGGCCTTGGCGACCGATGAGTGGGCCTGGGTGGATGTGTAGGCGGTGAGGCGCGACGGGTCGGCGCCGTTTGTCAGCGCGCGGTGCCGCGCGGCGATCATGGTTGAGAGAACGGCCTCGGAGGCGGTGCCGTTGATCACCCCCCCACCCCCTCCGCTCCCGCCCCCCCCGCTCCCGGTCTCGGGCTCGAATGTGAATGATTTGGGGAGGTTGATGATGTTGGCGAGCCAGTCGAGCGTGCGCATCTCGAGTTCTGTGGCTGCGGGCGAGGTGGACCAGAGCATGCCTTGCACGCCGAGCCCGGCGCAGAGGAAGTCGGCGAGCATGGCGGGGACGGTGGTGTTTGATGGGAAGTAGGCGAAGAAGTCGGGCGACTGCCAGTTGGTGAGGTTGGGGAGGATGAGTTCGTTGACATCGCGGAGGATGTCGTCCCACGTTTCGGGGTGCTCGGGCGCGCGATCGGGGAGCGCCTCGTACACGGCGCGGGGCGCGGTGTCGGGCGTGACGGGGCGCGCTGCGAGCGAGGCGTGGTACTCGGCGATGAGACTCGCGATCTGCTGAGCGAGTTGCGGGAGATCTGCGGGTGTGTCGGTCATGCGTTGACTCGTGGGCTGATGCGGGGTGCGTTGAGCGGCTAGACTATCGCGGCGTGCGTCCGGCCCTGAATTGGCGGGTGTCGGGCCGAACAGGAATCGGGAGGAGACCAGCGATGCGTGCGATGACTCGGGTTTCGTGGATGTTGGCGGGGTTGGTGTGTGCCTTCATCACCGGCGTGGGCCGGGGCGCCGATGGCGATGTCAAGGTGACGCTGATCGACGCGGGGCAGGGGAGCAAGAGCGAGCTGCGGTACCGGGTCGAGGATGACGCGTACCAAACGAGCAAGCTGTCGAGCACGATGGTCATGACGCAGTCGATGAACGGGGTGCAGCTCCCGGCGCAGATCCTGCCGAAGATGGTCACGCCCATGACCGTCACGATCAAGGAGCGGGTCGACGGGGATACGCGGTACGAGATCGAGTCGGGGGAGGTGGAGATCGTCGATGACGGCTCCGCGGACCCGCAGATGCTGGCGATGATGCGGCAGATGATGAAGGGTTCGGGCGGGGTGGTGACCAAGGGCGTGATGGACGCTCGCGGCTTGCATCGCGACATGGACGTGCAGTTGCCGGGCGGTGTGAATCCGGGGATGCAGGACCAGCTCAAGCAGAGCGGTGAGTCGGCGCAGCGGATGGCGCTGCCGTTCCCTGAGGAGGCGATCGGGATCGGTGCCGAGTGGTTGATCGAGGAAGAAGTCTCGATGAACGGTGTGAAGATCAAGCAATCGGTGACCTGCTCGCTGAAGGACCGCTACAGCGACATGGCGGTGATCGAGCTGAAGATCAAGCAGTCGGCGGACCCGCAGAAGATCAACAATCCGCAGATGCCGCAGATGACGATCGATCTGAAGGAACTCGCCGGCGAGGGCAAGGGCGAGGTCCGTGTGTTCCTCAAGCGCGTGCTGCCGGTGAAGTCGACGATGGAGATGCAGACGACGATGAAGATGAGCATGGAGATGGCGGGGCAGAGCCAGGAGATCGAGCAGTCGCTCGCGATGACCGTGGCGATGGAGTCCGAGGTGGTTCGCCCCGCGACGACGCCGTGAGCACGCTCGGCACGAAACCGACGCAATCGACGATGGGAGATCAGGATGACCACACCTTCGACGACCGATGAGGTCCGGCTGTATGAGGAGCACGGCGAGGAACTATTGAGCGCGGCGGACGCTGCGGAGCGTGTATCCCTGCTCCCGGGCGCGGGGGGGCGGATCGAGCCGGGCCAGCGGATTCGTGTGCTCTGGGGTCAGGACATGCTGCGGGACCTGCTGGACGGGCGGTACCGGACGGTGGTGTGCGGCGTGAATGATGCGGACAACTCGCACGGGATCGTGGCGCAGTTGGTGAGTCTGGTGCCGGCCAGCCAGTGGCGGGAGCCGGCGGTGACTTCGTACGCGAAGATGTTCCAGGAGTCGGTGGCGATTCACGCTGCGAGCGACCGCGAGCCGTACGTATTGAAGTACGACCTGGACTCGTTGCTGATTTTGGCGCTGTTGCGGCCGCGCGGGAGGGATCACTTCACGGTTGATGATCTGTCGCGCGGTTTCCAGACGGTGGCGAAGATGCTGCAGGGTCGGCGCGATCGTCGGCCGGTGGCGACGGTGTCGTTCCTTGGTGCGCGATCGAACCGCCTTGTGGGTGCGGGCGGCGGCGAGCCGTCGTTCGAGAAGGTGTTGCGCACGATGTACGAGGCGGGGTACCGGGGCGATGTGTACCCGTCTCCCACGAGTTGGGCGAAGGGTCATGTGGGCGTGTTCCCGAGCTATCCGTACCCGGCGGGGTTCAAGCGGATGCGCGAGGGGAGTTCGTAAGCGGACTGGGACGAATGATGACAGGCGATGGGTTTGATCCCGGCGCGTTGACTCGGCGTCTTCGGATGTTTCCGGTGGCGCTGGAGGCGGTGGCGCGATCGTTCACGGATGCGGAGGCGCGGTGGAGGCCGGACGCATCGAGGTGGTCGGTGCTCGAGGTGATCAATCATCTGGCGGACGAGGAGGTTGATGACTTCCCGAAGCGGATTCGGCTCCTGATCGAAGACCCGGCGCGGGAGTGGCCTCCGATTGATCCCGAGGGGTGGGCGCGGGAGCGGAAGTACAACGAGCGGGCGATGGGGGAGTCGATCGAGCGGTTTGTGAATGCGCGCCGGGCCTCGATGGCGTGGCTCGACACGCTCGGGGAGGTGGACTGGATGGTGCACAGGGTGCACCCGAAGTTCGGGCCGATGCACGCGGGGATGTTGCTGGCGTCGTGGTGCGCCCATGACGGGCTGCACATGCGGCAGATCTTGAAGCGCCGGCACGAGATGACGGTGCGGGACGCGGGCGGGTTCACGACGCAATACGCGGGGGCGTGGTAGAAATCGGGGATTGGCGGCGGGGGGGCGGGAATTCACAAGACCCTTGCATTTTCGGATTGTGTCCGGGACAATAACGTTGTCCTCCGGGCGGCTGTGTGTTGGCCCGCGTCACGGTGCGCCGGGGCATGTTGGTGGGATCGCGGGCCTAGGACACTTGAATCGGGGATACGACATGAAACTTGGAAAGACGATTTCGGCGTGCGCGTTGACGGCGGTGGTGTGCACTTCTGTGACGGCGGTTGCGATGCGCCAGGACGGCGAGCCGAGCATGGAAGAGATGATGGAGAAGTGGGCGGAGATGACCGCTCCGGACGAGCACCACGAGCACATGAAGAAGATGGCGGGGACCTGGCAGGTCGACATGAAGATGTGGATGTATCCGGGCGCCGATGCGATGGAGAGCACGGCTGTGTCGACGATGGAGTCGATTCTGGACGGGCGTTACATCATGGAGCACATGGACGGCGAGATGGACTGGGGCGCCGGCCCGATGCCGTTCCACGGGCTGAACCTGGTCGGGTACGACACCTTCAAAGAGAAGTGGATGTACTGCTGGGTGGACAACAACACGACGGGCCTGATGATTGGCGAGGGCACCGAGAGCCCTGACGGCAAGACGGTGACCTACTGGAGCGAGGGCCCGGACCCGATGACGGGCAAGATGAAGAAGATGAAGTCGACCATGACGCACATCAACGACAACGAGGTTTTGTTCCGCATGTACGACAAGACCCCGGACGGCACGGAGTTTGTGACGATGGAGGGTGCTTACAAGCGTAAGCACTGATCCGCGGGCCGGGTGTTCACTGAATGAATGAAGCCGAGGGACGAGGGTCCCTCGGCTTTTCTTTTGGTGATCGAGCCGCGCTGAATGACTCTACGGACAGGACGCCTGCCAGTTGGATAGCACGATATTCAGGTCGTCCACCGTAACAACGCCGTCGGCGTTGGCGAGATCGAGCGGTGATCCCGCCCCAACATTCACGAGCCAGTTGGCCAGAATTTCGTTGAGATCATCAACGTCAACTGCCCTTGAGTTGTTGACATCGCCCGGGCAGTTTGCGGCCAGTGACGCTACGACAACGGCGACGGCATCTTCGTGCTCGGACTCGGGCCTGCCGTCGTTGAACACGATGTAGAACGGCTCGCTCGGCATGATGGACGGTGTGGACGACACCAGTTCCATTTTGAGCAGGTAGATTCCGGGCGTCTGGGGCGGATTCAGGAAGAAGTTGATGTGCTGATGCACGCTTCCCGATCCGCTCGCCGCTGCGAACGCGAAGCCCGGCACAACCGTGTCGGGAGTCGAGGGCGTGGTGCGTGACGCGGCCGCGAGACTGATTGTCAGCGTCTCGTCGGGAATATCGTCGAAGTCCATGCCGGCCGCGTCATACCGGCGCAGCGCGTCGAGGATGTTGAACGAGAGCGTTGATCCGGGTGGCATTCCTGAACCGGACGGCGCATTGAAGCCCGGATCGTCGGTGAAGTGCGCGATCACCTCGCCGAGTTCTGACTCGAACACGCGTGCGCCCGGCGTGAAGACGGACTCGACGAAAGTGCCCGTCACGATCTTGGCGCCTTCGACCGCGCAACCGATGTCGGAATGCGTTGGCTCGACGCCGCCATATGCGAGAGAGGCGGCGCAGATCGCCGCGAAAGGGGCTGAGATACGATTCATGAATGTTCTCCTCCGGCGTCTCGCCGGGGTTTGATGGTGCGACTCCGCGAAGATCGCGCTCAGGGCGCGATGTGCTGCGGATCGAAGTTATTGCGTTCGGGGCCTTCGTAAACCTGCGCGAACGACTCGGTGGCGGCGTGGCCATCGAGGTAGGCGTAGTTGGATCGTGATTGGTTTGAAGCGGGCGGCCCGCCATGGGCGTTGATCTGAACCATGGTGGACGCGATTCCGGGTGACGCGTCGGGCGCGAATGGCCCGAGGTACCAGTTGATGACATGGACATGATCGGAGACCGCGAAGTCGCCCTCGTAGGCCATGATGACCCACTGAATCGTCTGCGTCGGCGCTTCGAGTCGGAAGAGGTTGTCGTTGAAGAACTGCTTGCCGGCGATCGGGTCGAAAGGCGGTCGCGGCGTGACATGCTCGTTGAGGCCGTAGGAAGTGAGACGGTATTGCACGCCGCCCGTCTCATCGTCGTCGGGGATCGGGTCGGCCGATCGTTTCTCCGCCCAACGCGACGAGGTGTCGGAGGGGGATCGGAGCACGACGACATTGGAGTCGTAGTAGTCGCGGAGGTCGTTGAGCCAGGAGAGTTCCACCTCGCCTGCCGAACCGCCGCCGTGCGAGAGTCCATAGTTGACGAGTTGTCCGTTGTGTTCGCTGGAGTATGCCAACTGCGCGAGAACGAGTTGGCGCATGTTGGACATGCAGACGAGTGTCTGGCCGGCTTTCCGCGCACCGGAGATTGCGGGGAGCAGGACGCCGATCAGGATCGCAATAATCGCAACGACAACCAGCAGCTCAATGAGCGTGAATGCGCGGCGTGACATTGGTCACCGCCTTTCGATTGAGATTTGGTCCATGGGATCACTCGCGCGCCATGAAGGCGCACGAGACTGATGCGATTGGGTTGGAGGATCGCGTCAGAGCGTGATCGGCGGGCCGCGCGCGGACCACGGGAGCGCACGCGCGTCGGCATAGACCACGCGGAGCGGTTCACGCACCGATTGGACGATCACATTGGATGCGATCAGTGCGGGAGGGGCGTCGAGCGGCGTCGCATGACGGACGGCGTGGAGGACAGCGCAGATGTCGCAGTCGCTCTCGTCGGCGGGATGCTTATGGTTGTGGGGTGCTTCCTGCTTTCCTGCGTCGGGCTCGCCACATGAATGATCGGCGTCATGGCAGGGGTCGGCGATTACCAGTCCTGAGACGCAGGAGCAGATATGGGCGGTCAGATCGTGAGTAACGCGCAGGAGACCCGTCGACGCGATAGCGACGATAGCCAGCATGAAAAGCGCGATGTGCCGATGGCGGCGCATGGGTGTTGTTCAAGTATTCCCGATTGGCCGGACCGAGGCAAGAGGATCGTAGAATGTTCGCTCGATCGGAACACACACTTCGTCCGAGACTGGGCTATGACCGGCATCATCACACGTACTGAAGTTCGGGCGAGGCGGCTTATGGGGGTCATTGCGGTTCTTGTCACGCTGCTTTCGGCACGGAATGCGTGCGCGCACGATCTTGAGTTCACGGGCGCGGACTTGCGTCTGGAAAAGGATGGCGGGTTTACGCTTGTCGTGACCTGCCATCCGGACGCGGTGTACGCGGGGCGCGGGCCGCAGGACTCGGTGCCGGACAGCTCGTACGAGCGGTTCTCCGGGATGGACGCGGAGTGGAAATCGGCGAGACGGGCGTTTCTCGTGGGCTACTTCCGCGAGCGCGCCGAGGTGCTGATCGACGGCGTTGCGGTATCGACGGAGGTCTCCTTCCCGGATGAGGGGAGTGACGAAACGGAGTCATTGGTTGATGGTCGGTGGTTCGGGTATCGGGTTGCCCTGAGTGCGCGCGTGCCGGCGGGCGCTGCGAGTCTTGCGGTGCGACTGGCACCCGAGTTTTCGCCCGTGCGTCTGACTATTTCATTGAGTGGAAGCGCCGAATCAACCGTGCAGACTCTTGTCGGCGGCGAGACATCGTCGATCATTGCGCTGGCGCAGGCCCGGGGGGTCGAGCCACAG
>CALFMQ010000037.1 GCA_937879825.1 uncultured Phycisphaerales bacterium | reverse complement strand
CTCGACAGCGAAGGTCGGATCGTTGCTCGAGCGTGCGATGAGATACCCGAACGCCGCAAAGTCGACGCACATGATCAACGCGACCAGCCCGAACCAGAAGAATGGTGACTTCATCATCGCTGACTCGCCCTCCGCACCGGGCCGAGCAGCGGATAACTCCGCTCGGCCTTGAATCCCTGCTCCGTCGTCACGCCGAATGTCGCCCGCGCCTCGCCGTCCCTGAACGCGCCCGCCGGCACAATCACCTGCACATCACGCCACCCGATCTCGCCGCCCGCCACCTCGAAGGTCAATCCCTCGCCAGAGGCGAGCGAAGCGCCCTCAAGATCGGAAACCGTGATCGTGAACTCCTGCGGCTCATCAAGTCGGTTGGCGACCTTCACCCGAATCGTGTTGGCGATCATCCCGTCCCCCGTCTCGACGAACGGCCGCCCACGCCCGCGCAGCACCGTCAGATCGGCATCTCCGCGCGTCAGGAGCGTCCCGACAAACAAACTCGCGAGCGCGCCAAGCACGAGCACATACAGAATCAACCTCGGTCGGAACACCCGCGCCTTCCCGCTCTCCACAGCACGCTGCGATGTGTACCGAATCAAACCCAGCGGCCGGCCGACCTTCTTCATCACCGCGTTGCACGCGTCGATGCACTGGGCGCACCCGATGCACTCCATCTGCAGCCCGTCGCGGATATCGATCCCCGTCGGGCAGGTCGTCACGCACATCCGGCAGTCGATGCAGTCCCCCGCCGGGTCATCATCCACCACCGGGAGCGAGAGATCCGCGCCCGCTTGCTTCTTCCGCTTCTTGGCGCCACGCGGCTCGCCCCGATTCTTGTCATAGCTGATGATCATCGTGTCCCGGTCGAGCATCGCCGACTGGAACCGCCCGTACGGGCACGCCACCAGGCACACCTGCTCCCGGAAGAACCCGAAGTCGAACAGCATCAACGCGGTCACCGCCGCCATCACCAGGAACGCCAGCGGGTGCCTGGCGGGCGATCCCTTCACCCACGAATACAACTGCTCCGTCCCGACGAAGTACGACAGAAAGGTGTGCGAAACGAAGATCGCGCACAGGAAGAACACGAAATACTTCATCGCCTTGCGAGCGCCCTTGGCCCCGCCGATCTTCTGCTTGCTCCCCGGCGCCCCATCAAAGAAGCGCTCGATCGGGCGGAACAGAAACTCCATGTACACCGTCTGCGGGCACGCCCACCCGCACCACACCCGCCCCAGCAGCGCCGTGATCAAAATGATCGACACGAACATGCTGATCATGAACAGCGCCAGCA
Source organism: uncultured Phycisphaerales bacterium (assembly GCA_937879825.1). Lineage (GTDB taxonomy): Bacteria > Planctomycetota > Phycisphaerae > Phycisphaerales > UBA1924 > JACKHC01. The sequence goes on along the minus strand of CALFMQ010000037.1, from coordinate 2,684 downwards.
GCATCGTGTCCGTCGGGAAGAAACTCGTCCCGAGAATATGGAACCGCCGGTGCACGATGTCCAGCAGCAGCGCGGGCTTCCCATTGATCCGCACATACGGCAGAACCGCGAACAGCACGATCAGGAAATAGGCGAACATTCGCCGCGCCATGAGATAGCGCCCCGGCGAGAGCCGCGGACGTATCCAGTGGCGCGACCCGTCGGGGTTGAGCGTCGCGAGGACGCGCTCCTTGGGCAGTGGGGCAGACATGTCGGTGTTCCGGTGTCAGAGAGAAAGCTAGAACTGAACTGTCATTTCACTTCGGGCGTGTACGCCGGCCAGCCCGGGATCGCATCGCCCTCCGCCTGCTTGCCCGGCACATTCATGCCGCGCAGCGAAGCCACATACGACGCCATCAGCGTGATCTCGTTGTCCGTCAGACGCCCTTTCCACGCGGGCATCGCGCCGGCCTTCGCGCCATTGGCGATCACATCCGGGATATCCGTCAACTTCTTGACGTTGATGTAAGTATCGTCTGTCAGGTTCGGGCCCGTGCCGCCGGACGCCGTCGCGCCGTGGCAGGCAGCACACTTCGCCGTGAATGTGCCCTTAGCCACCAGCTGCAGATTCCGGATGTCCGGGTCGTCGCTGTGCATAAGCATCAGGATCGTCCCTTCGTTAGGAGGCAACTCGCCCACCGACGCGAAGATCTTCTCGTAATGCGCCGCGACCGCCCGGTCCAGCGCCTGATGCTCCGTCCACGACAGCTCGCTGAAGTGCCAGAACATCGTATAGATCACCGAGAAGAAAATGCTCGCCCAGAACAACCAGTGCCACCATCCCGGAGTCGGGTTGTCGTACTCCTGGATGCCGTCGTAGTTGTGCTCCAGAATCCGGTCCTTGCCCGGATCGCCCAGAAGTTCGGGATGCCGCTCGCTGGTATGCCGTGTCATCGAAGTTCACTCCCCTCCGACAGTTCGTAAGCGGAAACCGCGGCCCCATCGTCCAGGGGCATGCGCGACGCGTACCGCGCCTCGCCCGACTTGCCCCGACGAAGCGCACGGACAGAAACCATCACAAAGACACCCAGGAAGATCACCAGCGCGACCTCCGGGTAGATCGACAGGTCAAGGTGTGTCAGCGTGTCACGGATCATTGGCCGGCCTCCGCGGGTGCAACCTTGTTGATGTCCGTGCCAAGCCGCTGCACATACGCGATCAACGCGATGATCGCCTTGTCCTGCATCCCGTCCGGCCCGCCCTGCTCAACCATCTCCGCGCTGATCTGGGCCGCCTGCGCCCGCGCCGCGCCCTCGACATCCTTCAGGGCCTCGCCGTACGGCACGCCGATCATCGCCAGCGCCGAGACGCGCGTCTTCATCGCCGCAAAGTCGATGTCCTTGGTCAGCAGGTGCGAGTACCTCGGCATGATCGAGTCCTGCACGACAGCGCGCGGGTTGTCGAAGTGGTCGAGGTGCCACACATGCGACCGCGCGCCGCCCTCGCGATGCAGATCCGGCCCGATCCGGCGCGAACCCCACTGGAACGGATGGTCGTACACGAACTCACCCGCCATCGAATACTGGCCGTACCGCTCCGTCTCGTGGCGCATCGGACGAACCATCTGCGAATGGCAGGTGTAGCAACCCTCCGAGACATAAATGTCGCGACCGTACTGCTCCAGCGGCGTATACGGCGTCACCGATGCGATCGACGGCCGATTCGCCTCCACGATCCACGTCGGGATGAACTCGAACGCAGACGCCGCAACAATCGCGATCACCACCCACACCGTGAACCGGACCGGCAGCCCCTCCCACCGGCGGTGCCAGTTCAACTGGAAGAACACATCCGCGCGCCTGGCGATCGGGATCACGTTCTCGAGACTCGATGCCGGCGCCCGCGGCGCGTTGTAATCATGCAACGGCGCGGCCTGAACCACCGGAACCTCGTATTGCTTCGGCCGCGTCCGCCAGGTCATGAAGTAGTTGATGGCGAGCATCACCACGCCGCCCAGGAACAACGCACCGCCGATCACGCGGAACACGTACATCGGCATAAGCCGCATCACCGTCTCGACGAAGTCCGGGTACACCAGCACGCCCGTCTGATCGAACGCTCGCCACATCAGGCCCTGCGTGATCCCCGCCGCGTACATCGAGATCCAGTAGATGAAGATCCCGATCGTCCCGATCCAGAAGTGCCACTCAGCCAGCGCCTTGCTCCACAGCGTCGTCTGGAACAGCCGCGGCAGAAGCCAGTAGATCATCCCGAACGCCATGAAGCCGTTCCAGCCGAGCGCCCCCGCGTGCACATGGCCGATCGTCCAGTCCGTGTAGTGCGAAAGCGAGTTCACGCTCTTGATCGAGAGCATCGGACCCTCGAACGTCGACATGCCGTAGAAAGTCACGCCCACCACGAAGAACTTCAGCACCGGCTCGGCCGCCACCTTGTTCCACGCGCCGCGGAGCGTCAGAAGCCCGTTGATCATCCCGCCCCACGAGGGCATCCAGAGCATGAGGGAGAACAACATCCCCAGCGTCGAAGCCCACGCCGGCAGCGCGGTGTAATGCAGGTGGTGCGGCCCCGCCCAGATGTAGATGAACACCAGCGACCAGAAGTGGATGATCGACAACCGGTACGAAAACACCGGCTTCTCGGCCGCCTTCGGCAGGAAGTAGTACATCAACCCGAGGAAAGGAGTC
>CALFMQ010000036.1 GCA_937879825.1 uncultured Phycisphaerales bacterium | reverse complement strand
GCTTGCTGAGCAAGGGCATCCTGACGGAGGAGGACGCCCAGCGTGTGTGCGACCGGGTGGTGGAGGACCTGCCGCGGCACGGCGTAGAAGTTCTCGGAGTCACGAGGTCGCCCATCGCCGGCGGCAAGGGCAAGGGCAAGAAGGGGAATGCGGAGTGGCTGGCGGTGCTCGTCCCCTCCCGGCGGGAGGGGTAGGGGAGGGCGACACTAATCGGGTGTGTCCTCAACGCGTTCGGTGGTCAGCACAAGTTTGCCGTCGTGTTCCTCGATGATGAGCCGCCACTCACCCTCGCCGAGCAGTGTGGTCACTCTGGATGAATTGGATCCATCGGTGAAGCGCACAGAGTACTCCAGTTCGCCGTCACCCTTCAGTTCGTAAGCATTGCTCACGGAACCACCGACGAGAAGAGTCTTCCCAGGCGCGACATCGCACCAGCGCCAGTCCGCAGGGCCAAGGAGACTTGTTGTGTCGCCATACTTGCATGGCATCAGATCGCCTGTGATCGACACACGAACAAATCGAGCTGTTTGGTTTTCTACTATGACATCCTGTACATACAAATACGAAGGGACTCCACCCGGCCCAATCCCGCCCGAGCAGGTTTTGATCACGAGGAACGCGGAGACGACGACGGCAACCATCCCCAGCAGAATGAGCACGAGGCACCCGTTCTCGAATCGGCGGAGTTGGCGGACGGTCTGGGCGCGTTGGCTCGTGGACTCGTCGGTCAAAATCGTTGCTCCAGATTGCCAGGATTGACTGCCGGCAGGATCAGGGTGCCGAGGCCCGTCACCGGATACTATTCTCCCCCTATGACCAAGACAGCATCTGTTGTTCCCGGCATCGAGCAGGACCTCGCCCATGTCATCGCGGTGCGGCACGAGCTGCACCGTCATCCCGAACTGGGGTACGAGGAGCGGCGGACCTGCGAGGTCATCGAGCGCGAACTGGAGGAGATCGGCGTCGAGTACCGGGCCGGGCTGGCCGGCGGGACGGGCGTGGCGGCGTGGCTGCCCGCGACGAGCAACCCTGAGCGAGCGACGACGATCGGGCTCCGGGCCGACATCGATGCGCTGCCGATTCACGAGGAGACGGGGTTGGCGTACGCCTCGGAGAAGCCGGGGGTGATGCACGCGTGCGGGCACGACGGGCACACGGCGAACCTGATCGGCGTGGCGCGGGCGCTCTCCCGGCTGGACGAGCGCCCGAACAATGTGCTGTTCGTGTTCCAGCCGGCGGAGGAGGGGGGCGCGGGGGCGGAGCGGATGTGCGCCGATGGCGTGCTCGACGGCACGGTGATCGGCAGACCGGTGGACCGGATGTTCGGGCTGCACGGGTGGCCGGAACTGGAGGTGGGCAAGATCGCGACGCGCAACGGCCCGCTGCTGGCGTCGACCGACGAGATCGACATCACGATCCGTGGGCGCGGTTGCCACGCGGCGTACCCGCACCTGGGCGTTGATCCGGTGGTGGTGACAGCGCACGTGATCACGGCGCTGCAGACGGTGGCCTCGCGGACGGTGGCGCCGGTGGACTCGGTGGTCGTCACCTTCGGCGCGATCCACGGCGGGGAGGCGCGCAATGTGATTCCCAACAGCGTCACGATCCGCGGCACGGTGCGCACGCTCAGCGATGAGACGCGTAAGCGCGTCGAGCAGATGATCCGGCAGATCACGACGGACACGGCGCGGGCGTTCGGGGGCGAGGCCGAGATCGAGTGGAATGTCGGGTACCCGGTGACGAAGAATGATCCGCAGACGACGGACCGCGTGCGCACGGTCGGGGCGCGTGTTCTCGGCGGGCATGGTGTGCTGGAGCGCCCCGCGCCGACGATGGGGGGCGAGGATTTTTCGTTCTACGGGCAGCGCGTGCCGGCGAGTTTCTTCTTTGTCGGACTCAAGCCGAAGGGCGCTGCTTCGTACCCGAATCTGCACACGCCGCGGTTTGATTTCAACGATGATGCGCTGGGTGTCGGCATCGGGATGATGTGCGGGCTGGCGCTGCAGCGGGATTGAGCGGGGCGGGCGTGAAAGTTGGGCGGGCGTCAACCGAATGACAACTCCGAGGTGACGCGATGGAAGATGGGCGTGCGAGTTCGGATCGGCCCTGGGAGTCACGGGATGTGTTCCGCCCGGACACCGCGCTGCGGTCATATTACATCCTGATGGGCGTGCTGTCGTTGCCGGCGATCTTCATCACGCTGCCGATATTCCTGGCGCGGTACCACACGCTGCGGTATCGGTTGGACGAGCACGGCGTGTGGATGCGGGTGGGGCTGCTGTTCCGCAAGGAGAGCAACCTGACATACAGGCGGATTCAGGATGTGCACGTGACGCGGGGGCTGATCCAGCGGTGGTTCGGCATCTCGAGCGTTGCGATCCAGACGGCTTCCGGCAGCGCGACGGCGGAGATCACGATCGAGGGCGTGCGCGACGCCGATGCGCTGCGCGACTTTCTGTATGCGCGGATGCGCGGCGCGAAAGATGACCACGAGGCCACCCCGGAAGCGCCGAGCAACGGTGAGCCCGAACCGGACGAGGCGTTGGTGCTGCTGCGCGAGGTGCGCGATGCGCTCCGGGCGCTGAACGAGAAGCCGGAGCGTCAATCGTGAGCGGGCACGCGACTCAGAAGGCGTCGGAGTGGGTGTACCGGGGTTTGTGGGGTGTGCTCACGGGGTGGTTCCGCGTGCCGCGGGAAGCGCCGACGCTGCCGACGCGCGCGGGCGAGACGCTCGATGCGCGCCGGCCGTCCGAGGCGTGGCTCCGGTACCGCAAGTTCTGGTTCTGGTTGTTCCTGGCGATCACGGACATCTTCTTTCTTGCGGTGTGGATCGCGGTGCTGGCGACGAATCTGATCGTCGGCATCATTCTGGCGCCGTTGTTCATCGCGCTGATCGTGCTGCCGGATGTGTTCGCGTTCATCGCGATCCACCTGCGGTACGACACGACGTGGTACGTGTTCTCGCCGCGGTCGGTGCGGATTCGTCGGGGCATCTGGCTGCTGCACGAGACGACGATCACCTACGAGAACATCCAGGATGTGTCGGTGCAGCAGGGGCCGATTCAGCGGCACTTCGGGTTCGCGAATCTGCTTATCAAGACGGCGGGCGGCGGGGGCGGCGCGCCGCAGGCAGGCGCCCTGGGGGCGCATGTCGGGTTGATCGAGGGCGTGCACGATGCGAATGAGCTGCGTGATCTGATCATGAGCCGGGTGCGGGCGTCGAGGTCCGCCGGGCTGGGCGATGACGACCACGACGAGCGGGGCGCGGGCGCCGGCGGCGGGTTCACGCCGGCGCACCTGGAGGTTCTTCGCGAGATCGCGGCGGCGGCGAAGCGGCTATCGGCGTGACTACCATTGGCCGATGCGTTCGCCGACCGATATGAACAGCACGTCCGGGGACGGGGCCGAGCCGCTGGCCGAGCGGCTGTCTCGGCTGTCCGCCAAGGCGCGGGCGTTGGACAGCGCGCCGGGTGTGTACCTGATGAAGGATGCGCAGGGGCGGGTGCTGTATGTCGGCAAGGCGCTGCGTTTGCCCGACAGGGTGTCGTCGTATTTCGTGCCTTCGGCGGACCTCGGCCCGAAGAAGCAGCCGATGCTCGAGGAGGTTG
>CALFMQ010000035.1 GCA_937879825.1 uncultured Phycisphaerales bacterium | reverse complement strand
CCGTATTCAAATCGACGGCTCGGCGAACCGATGGTGGCGCGGTCAACCCGCGGTGTTCGCCTCGTCCGCCAGAGCGAGCGCCGTGTTGGGTGGCAGCACTCGGAACAACGGCTTGGCATCCCGTTCCGCGCGGAGCGGCCCCGAGGGAGGCGCGCTCCGATCGCGGATATGAATAATCGCACGCGGCTTGATCTCGCCGCCTTCGTTCTTCGCAAGGTCGGTCCCGGTCGCGTGATCGTGGTGCGCCGGATTCACGTGCGTACGCACGCCGCCGACCAAGCCCTTCTCGCGCAGCCACTGAACACGCGCACGCTCGAGCTTCTGATGACCCTGCGCCGTGAACTGCTCCCACGGGCTGATCGCGATCACCGTGTGATCAATCCGCACATACACCAACTCATCCGCCAACTCCTCCGGCGCGCCGTACTTGGCCGCCCCAAGCCCGCCGTACGTGCACGCACGCGCGCCCTGGCTGTCCCGCCACACCACGCCATTGGCATCGTTGCAGGGCGACGCCGTCGCCAGCAATCGCTCGGACACCTGGTTCTGGTGGTGATAACCAGAACCCATAGAAACAAACGCCACCGCTGCGAGAACACTCATCGCCGCCATCTCTCGGCTCCTTCTACAAACGCCCCGGCCGCGGCTCCAGGCATCTGACCCGTACCGCCCGTGAACAAGACCACTTTGCAAATCCCGTGCAATCCATACATTGCGCGCATTTTGACGCTTGGCAAGATCTGCCGTTTGAAATGGCCATGACATTCACGCCGCCGCGGGTTATAGGCCTCAGCGCGAAGAATGAGGCGGACCCGCAGCACGGAACGCGATCGGCTCGCCCGTGGTCAGCCCCTCGTACACACGCATCAACGCCGACACATGCACGTGCCCCCGCCGCTCCGTCAGAATCAGCCGGTGCGCTTCCTTCCGAATCGCCGCGTGCGTGTCCTCGTCATCGAGCACGTTCCGAATCGCACGCGCCCAGTGCTCCGCTCCCCGGCCGCCGACAGTCATCGCGGTCCGACCATCGATGATCGCATCCGAACTCGTCGAAGCATCCGCGATCACCACCACGCCATGCGCCATCGCATCCAGGATGATCGATCGCGTCTCGCCCGCCACATCCGGCAATAGCAATAGGTCCGTCCGCAGCACCAACTCGCGCCGAGACTCCATGTCCGCGATCACCGAAAGGCGGTCCAGCAGACCCGCCTCCTGCGCCGCACGCCACACGCGATGGTCATTCGCCACGCCCGCCTCATCCAGAAAGACCAGCATCTCGGGGTACGACGGCGCCACCTGCGCGATGCCCTGCAGCATCGCAATCGTCGCCTCGGGCATCTCCCCCGAACACACCACCCCGATCGACCACTGCGCTTTCTTCTCAAACGCCGGAATCTTCTCGGGCGCGTGCACGCCCCAGTGCAGCATCTGGCACGGCCACAGGTGCGCCCGCGGCTCCGTCTGCGAGAGCAGACCCCGCGACGGCGCCAGCCACACACCCCGCACCGCTTCCTCGCGACCGCGCGCCGCCGAACGCTCCGTCCGACGAATCTGCTCCGCAGCGCCCATCGACCACACATCCAGCACAACCGCCGCGTCCGTCTCGCGCGCCAGCTCGACCGCCATCGGCCACGCCGCGTGACCCCAGGCGTGAATCACATCGATCGTCCCGCCCTCCGAACCGCCCCCCGCCCACCCCGCGTACTCCTCCGACGCGAGCATCGTCAGCAGCCCCGCCGCCCGCGACTTGAGCGTCACCTGCCATCCCAGGTCGTCGTACGCGACATGCGTCGTCAGGCCCGCGCTCTCCGGATCACCGAGCGACCGCGGCGTCGCGATCGCCGTCGTCACGCCCTCCTGCATCAACCCGACCGCAACGCGCGAAATCATCGAATGCTCACGCGTCGCAAACGATCGGCCTGCAAGAAGGAGCGTCCGCACGAGCGCAGATTACCACACGCCCCCGACGAGCGTCACTTCTTCTTGCTCGGCGCATCCGGATCATCCGCGATCCGGTAGTCCAGATCGGGCGGCGGCGACTCGTGATCGCTCACCGCCGCCGTCCGCCACACACCCACCCAGTGATCCTTCGAAACCTCTTGCAGGTAGTAGTCACCCGCGGGCCCGGGCTTCGGGCGAATGTCCTTGGGAGGATCGTGCCACGGCCACCACGGGCGAACACCATCGCTCGCGCCGGGAAGCTTCTTGAACTCATCGAGGTTGTCCACGATCTGGTTGATCGTCACCAGCCGCCGCCGGTGCTCGTGCATCTTCGGGATCGAAGCGAACAACCCGCGCGTGTACGGGTGCAGCGGGTGCTTGAACACCTCGAACACCGTCCCGTACTCCACAACCCGCCCCGCGTACATCACGCACACCACATCCGCGTTCTCGGCGACAACGCCCAGATCGTGCGTGATCAGCATCATCCCCATCCCGCGATCGTTCTGGAGTTTCCGCAAGAGTTCCAGAATCTGCGCCTGGATCGTCACATCCAGCGCCGTCGTCGGCTCATCCGCCAGCAACAGCACCGGATCACAAGCCAGCGCCATCGCGATCATCACGCGCTGCCGCATCCCGCCAGAGAACTGGTGCGGATAGTCGCTCAGCCGCGACCTCGGATCGGGAATCCCGACGTCATCCATCGCCCGCACCGCGATCTCGATCGCCTCGTCCAGCTTCACGTTCTGATGCAGCAGAATCGCCTCGAGAATCTGGTCCCCGATCGTGTACACCGGGTTCAGCGAGGTCATCGGCTCCTGGAAGATCATCGCGATCTCCGAGCCGCGGAACTGCTGCATCTCCCGCTCGCTCAGCGTCAGCAGGTTCACCGACTTCCCGTTGTGATTGAAAAACGCCGCCCCGCGATCGAACCGCCCCGGCGGCCGCGGCACCAGCTGCATCGTGCTCATCGCCGTCACGGACTTCCCGCAACCAGACTCGCCCACCACCGCCAAAGTCTGCCTCGGATAAATCGTCATCCGAACGCCGTCCACCGCCTGGATCCGCGGCCCCTTGCCGTTGTCGAACGACACCGCAAGGTCCGCCACCCGCAGCAGCGGCACCGACTCATCGAGTTTCGAAGCGCTCGGAGAAGTCCGCGTGGAGGTCTTCGCAGTTGATGGCGTCGTGGCGGGCATGGTCAGACTCGCGCCTTCTTCAGTTTGGGATCGATCGCGTCGCGCAACGCCTCGCCGATCAGGTTGTACGAAAGAACCGTCAGGAAGATCGCAAGGCCGGGGAATGTCGCGAGCCACCAGATGAACTCGCCCGTCTGCCCCGTCGCCGCCGAGAGCAGGTGCCCCCAGCTCGGGCGATCGCCCGGCCCCAACCCCAGGTACGAGATGATCGCCTCGATGTTGATCGCCGCCGCGATCAGGAACGACGCATCAACAAGCACCGGCGTGATCCCGTTCGGCAGCATGTGCTTGAACAGCACCGACCGGAGCGGCAAACCCACCGCCCGCGCCGACTGCACAAAGTCCTGGTCGCGCAGCTTGAAGAACTCCGCGCGGATGAACCGCGCCGCCGTCATCCACGAGAAGCAACCGATGATCGCCATCATCACATAGGTGTTCCGCGGCAGCACACCCGCCGCAATAATCAGCAGCAGCAGCACCGGGAACGACATGAAAATCTCGACCACCCGGTACAGCACCATGTCCACCCACCCGCCGAAGTACCCCATCAACGCGCCGATCGTTACGCCGATCACCACCGCGATGCTCGTCGACACCAGCCCGATCGAGATCGACAGCCGGCACGCGTGCAGCATCTGGCTCAGCACATCCCGACCGTCCGCATCCGTCCCCAGAACGTACGGCCGATCCACCGTCTTGTAGACGCGGTCCTCGGGCAACATGCTCGCCGGAGACTCTCCCGGCGCCTTGCGATTGAACGCCGTATCACCCTGCAAGGGCGACCACGGCACCAGCGTGTACGTCCCCTCGAACTTCCCCGACGCCTCGAACTTGTGATAAGGCCACGACTCCAGCTTGGGCGTCCACTTCGCCGAGATGCACGCGAACGAAACCGCCCCCACCAGCAGCACGAAGGGCACCCGCGTCCACCAGTGCTTCGTGAACGGGATGAATATCCACAACAACGAAACCGCGCCCGCGATCGAGAGCGACGACAGGAGAATCAGCAAATCCCGCGGCCCATTCGGGTTCTCTTTCGGCGCCTTGACGTTGAGCCACATATCCAGGACCCAACCCGGCGCCGTGCCGTGCGTGATCCTCGACTGCAAGTACATCGCAAGACTCGCGATCACCGCCGCCTGGAACCCCGCCGCGATCAGCATCCCCAGACGCTTGCCCCGGGAAGCACCTAGCGGAATCAGCACCCACAGCGGCCCGACAATCCCGAAAACGATCAGCAGCAGATCGACCGCCGTCAGATACTCAAACAGCGGGTAGCTCGTCACCGTTTCCGCGCCCGTCTTGTCGCGCCACACGATCGGATGGCCCGACGCGATCACCGGCGCAAAGCACGCGAAGAACGAGATCACCGAGATCCACGCCAGCCCCAGCATCGCCCCCGGCCGCCGCACCACCTGCGACCACGCCTCGCCCCAGAAGCCCTTGGCCGGCTTATGACCGATGCCCTGCATCAGGTGCACGCCAGTAACCGACTCAAGGGTCTGCGTCCGAGTTGTCGATTGCGTCGGGTCCATGAAGTCTCAGCAGAGGAAGGTACGAGTCGACACCTACTTGTAAGTGATCCGCGGATCGGCCATCGCGTACAGAATGTCCGCCAACAGCAGCGCCACGACGTTCACGATGCCGATGATCAGCGAGTTCGACAGCAGGATCTCCGTGTCCCGCAGGAAGATCGCATCGATGATCATCGAGCCCATCCCCGGAATCGAGAAGATCCGCTCGATCACCACCGAACCCGCCAGCGTCGCCGGGAACACCGTCACGAACATCGTGATGATCGGCAGCAGACTGTTTCGGAACACATGCCGCATCACGATCGAGCCGCCGTCCACGCCCTTCGCCTTGGCCGTGCGCACATAATCCATCGTGAAGTTCTCGAGCATCGCCGCGCGCGTCTGCTTGCTCAGAATCGCAAACCCGCCGTACACGATGCACGCCACCGGCAGGCACAGATGCCACAGCGTGTCCAGCGCATACCCCATCTTGAATCCGTCCTTGCCCCACGACGGCAGCATCAGGAAGTTCGCCGCATCGTTGTCGTGCAGGCCCGATACCGGGAACAGCCCGAGGTACTTGTCATTGGCTAAGAACCCGATCGCCAGCACGCCCGCCCACACCACCGGGATCGACCACAACGCCACGAACAACGAACCCGATGCCACATCGATCCACGAGCCCCGATGCGTCGCAGCGAGAATCCCCGACGGAACAGCGATCAGATAAATGATCGGGAACGCCACCAGGTTCAGCAGGAGCGTAATCGGTAGCGCATCTTTGATGAGCGAGATCACCGGCACACTCCGGCTGAACGACATCCCAAGGTCCGGCGCGCCCACCGAAATCACACCCGGAATAATCGGAATCCCCGCCTCCGGGAACGGCTTCGTCGCAAACGACGCGTCAAGCGTCGCTTTGTTCGAAATCGTCTTCTTGTAGGTATCGAGCATCAACTGCGCCTTTTGCTCGACATCCGACCACATCGCATGCGACTTGTCCGGCTCGATCCGCTTCGCCAACCCGAGATTCACCGTGCCGTCGCTCTCCACCGCGTCCTTGTGACCAGTCTCGCGCAGCAGATTCCCCACCGCCAGCTCGAACTCCGTCCTTGCGCGCACATGGTCCACCCGCGCCGCCGCAAAGTCGTTCGACGCCTGCCGGTACGCGTCCTGCTTGACCTCGTCTTCCGCATCCTTGGCGGGCACTTCCTGCGGCGCATCCGCTTCGGGCAGCGCTCCGACGAACCACTCCCAAAGCGGCGGATCCTTCATCGATCGCGGCTCGCGGAATCGTTCACCCGCGGGCGAAACCTGGTCCCGCGTCCCGAACTTCACCGGGCTCACGCGACCGATCCACCGCCCGTATTGCACCACAACATTCGAGTCCAGACCGTACCGGTCCTCGAGCCGCGCCCGCTGCAGCGCCGCGCTCTCGCCCTTCGCCTGCCCGGCGCCGGATGAAAACGCCAGCGCCGCGCCGATCCCGCCCTTACTCGAAGCGATCAACATGAAAATGAGAAAGGTCATCCCGATCACCGTCGGGATGAGCAAGAACAATCGTCGTAGCAGGTATGTGCCCATGCGTCGTCCGGTGAACCCCGACCCTTACGGCATCACCGGCGCGCCGCCGGGACGAATGAAGAACTCGTACCACTCCATGCCCGACCGGTACTCCTGCACATTCCCCGCCCGCTCGCTCGCCAGCCGGATCCACGGCATCTCGAACATAAAGGTGTACGGCTGCTCCTCGTGGATGTGCCGGTGCAACTTGTGCCACACCTTCATCCGGTCCGCATCATCCAGCACCTTCCGCCCTTCTTCGATCAGCGCATCAGCAGCAGGGGAGTTCCACTGAATCCAGTTGTCGCCCTGGTTGTTGATCCACTTCGAGTGCCACAACTGCTCAGGATCGCTCTCCGGGTTCGATGCCGACCACGCGAAGGTCACGCAGTCGAAGTCACGCTCGTCCAGCGCCGGCTGCAGAATCGACCAGTCGATCGGCTTCAGCTCGCACCGAATCCCCATCTCCGCGCACGCCTGCTTCACATACTTCACCATCTGCTCGGTCGACTCCGAACCATTCGGATAGGTGATCTCGAAGCGGAACTCCTCACCCTTCTCGTTCTCGCGCACACCGTTGCGGTCACGGTCCACCCACCCCGCCTCGCGCAGCAGCTCATCCGCCCGCACCGGATCAAACGGCCACGGCTCGATCGCCGGGTCCGCCTGGGGTGTCGCGCTCGAGAACGGACCCGTGCACGGAAGATCAATCCCCATCCGAATATCGCGAATCACACGATCACGATCGATCAGATGCGTCATCGCCAGACGAACACGCTGGTCGTGGAACGGCGTCAACTTCTCGCCCTTCCTCGGCCCGCACTGCCACGCCAGGAACGCATACCCCGACCGCATGTTCAGCCACTTCTTCGCGACCTTGCCCGAATCCAACCACTCCTGATCCTGCGATACCGTCGCGAACTGGTTCGAAATCGGACGCACGAAGTCAGCGTTGCCGTTATTGAACTCCGTGAACCGCGCGAAACTATCGCTGATCGACTTGATCCGGTACCCGTCCAGCATCGGCTTCGCCGGCGCCCAGTACAGATCGTTCCGCTCCAGAATCAGGTCCGCCGGCGGCGCCCACTGACGCTCCGGATCAAAGTTCGCCATCTTGAACGGCCCCGAACCGAACACCAGCCCCGTCGACTGGTTGTAGATCTGCGGCGTCTTCACGTACTTCTCGTAGAAGTGCTTCGGCATCACATAGAAGCCGAACGCCTGCGCCATGCTGTCGTACCGCACATCCTTGAAGTGGAACTCCACAACCTTGTCTGAGAGCACATCGATCGCGGTGATGTTGTTGTACACCGACCGCTCGCGGTCCGCCTCGATCTCCGGATTCAGAATCACATCGAACAGCGAGAACCGCACATCCTCGCCCGTCACCGGCATCCCATCCGAGAACCGCGCCCGCGGATGAATCTTCACCCGCAACCAGGTCCCGTCCGGCGCGTACTGCCACGCCTGCGCCAACCGCCCCCGCAGCTCGAGCGTCTTCGGGTCCCACGCGCCCAGCGGCTCGAGCACCATGTCGTTGATCCGCCGCCCGTACACATCGGCGTACCGCGCGGGTGTCGCCGTCCGCATCTGGCCCTCGAAGATCTCGATGAATGTCCCGCCCGGCTTCCCGCCCATCGAGGCCGGGTCCGTCGAATACGTCCACGGCCTCGACCATGTCACCGGAATCCCCGGCCGCGCCCACGACGCATCACGCTCGTCCGCGCTCGAAGACGATCCGCCATCCGTGACCACGGCCGCCGTCGTCGTCGCGCCGTCACCCTCGCCGATCTCCAGCCGCCCCGCTGCCGCGTCCGAGCGGAGCCCGCGCATCTCCGCGAGCAGCGCATCGGTGTTGTCGGCCTGCCGCTTCGAGGTGCTCGCGAGCGATCCGAGCCGCGCGTTCGTCTCCTCGGTCGTGTTCGTGAGCGTCACAAGCATCGTCTTGACATCGCCGATCGCGATCTCCGTGTCGAGCGTCTTCTGATACTGACGATCACGCTGCCGGATCACGCAACCGACCATGCTGATCACCACGATCATCAGCACGAACATGAAGAAGTCTTTGAGACCGAATCTATTCTGCATCGTCAACGCTCCCCGGCTCCATTCGCCGGCTTCTGCCAAACTCACACCACGCTAACCTACGAGCGAGTCCGTTTCGGATCAAACGCCTCGCGCAACCCCTCGCCCATGAAGTTCAACGCCAGCAATGTCGTTCCGAGCAGGGCGCACGGGAACACCAGCAGCCACCACCGCGACCGGACCGTGTTCAACTCCGCAAGGCCCTCCGCCGCCAAGTTTCCCCAACTCGGCAGCGGCGGCTGAATCCCGATTCCCAGAAACGAAAGGAACGACTCCTGCAGAATCGCCTGAGGAACCGTCAGCGTCGCGTACACGATGATCGGCGCCAGCAGATTCGGCAGCATGTGCCGCGCAAACTGCCGCGGCACCGAGATCCCCAGCGCCCGCGCCGCCTCCATATAGGGCTGCTGCTTGAGCGACAAGACCTGCCCGCGAATCACCCGCGCCATCGTCAGCCAACTCACGCCGCCGATCGCCACCAGCAGAATCAACACCCTGAGCGTCGACCGCGTGCTCTCATCCAGCGCCGGGCTCGGCAGCACACCGTCCTTCACCGCCGCCGTCGCCGCGTCCTCATACGCCTGCCGCCGCTCCGAATCACCACCCGCCAGCGCGAGGATCAAGCCATCC
>CALFMQ010000034.1 GCA_937879825.1 uncultured Phycisphaerales bacterium | reverse complement strand
ACGCCATCCAGGCCGCGGAATACCTCACATCTCGGGGTGTTCCCGCCGCCCGTCTCGCGCCCGACCGCGACAATTGGTGTAAAGTAATCGCCCTGCGTGGGTTCGACGCCTCCTCGGTCCGAGGCCCCGAAGCCGAAAAACTCGCGGATCAGATCCGCGCCATCGGACGGGACTTCAAGCGGAACGAGCGCGGCGGCGACGACTTCGCCAGCACATACCCGGAGAAGTACACCGGGAACTGAGCCAACGCTCGTTCCCGTTCATCAGTCAACGTTCGGCGCACCGTCACACCGCGGCCGCTCCGATGAAAGGATATCTGAGCCATGAGTCTGGACCGTTCTCTCAAGACCGGGGGCAACCTCACACAGCACCGCAATGTTCTCAAGCGCGACGAGCGCATCAAGAAGCTCACCGAGACCAAGGGCTTCGACAAAGAGCAGAAGCCCGTGCTGGGCCTCGTCAAGACCGCCAACCGCAAGGCCAAGTGAACGCCGCCGCCCCGGCGTTCGTAACCAAGAGTCCGACGCAGACACACCGCGCAAACACCCTGTTCGCGCGTCAGGGGTGACGGTATGGACGCCGATCGTCTCATCTCAGACAGATGCAAGGGCGTTCAGGCCTCGGGCATCCGCCGCGTCTTCGAACTCGGCGCGCAGCTCACGAACCCCATCGATCTCTCCATCGGCCAGCCCGACTTCCCCGTCCCGGATCCCGTCAAGCGCGCCGCCATTGAAGCGATCGAGCAGAACCGCAACGGCTACACCCTGAGCCAGGGCGTCCCCGCGCTCCGCCAGGCGTGCGCCAAGCGCATCGCCGAAGATCTTCATTGGCCGAGCGACACAGGCGCGCCCCAGTCCGATGTCGGACTGATGGTCACCACCGGCACCTCCGGCGCGCTCTTCCTCATGATGATGGCCCTGCTCTCGCCGGGCGACGAGATCATCATCCCCGACCCCTACTTCGTCGCTTACCCCTCAATGGCGTCCATCTGCGGCGGCGTGGCCGTCCGGTGCGACACCTACCCCGATTTCCGCATGACAGCCGAGCGCGTCGAGCCGCTTATCACAAAGCGCACCAAGGCGGTCCTCCTCAACTCGCCCGGCAACCCGACCGGCGTCGTGATGTCGCAGGCCGAATGCAGAGAACTCCTCGACCTCTGCCGGCGCAAGGGCGTCGTGCTCATCTCCGACGAGATCTACGACGAGTTCTGCTTCGCTGATGCGCAGGAACGCGGCAATGGGAGGGGCGTTTGTCCGTCGCCAGCGCGCGAGCCGAACTCGCACAACGATGTCTTAGTCATCCGCGGATTCGGCAAGACTTACGGCTGCACCGGCTGGCGCATGGGATTCGTCGCCGGCCCGAAATGGCTCGTGAACGAGATGACCAAGATGCAGCAGTTCACCTATGTCTGTGCGCCCGCGCCGCTGCAATGGGGGTGCATCCCGACATTCGATGTCGATATGGCCCCGACCGTCCAGCAATACGCGAAGCGCCGCGATCTGGTCACACAGCGCCTCGGCGAAGTTACCGATGTCGCCCGTCCCGGCGGCGCGTTCTACGCATTCGTCAGGGTCCCGCAACGCATGAACATGACCGGCCAGCAGTTCTTCGAGAAGGCGCTCCAGCGCAACCTCCTGCTTATCCCCGGCGGCGTCTTTTCCGACCGTGACACGCACTTCCGCATCTCCTACGCGACCGCGCCCGACAAACTCGAGCGAGGCCTGGAGGTGCTCGTCGAACTCATGAAGCAGTAGGAAGCAAAGAGAAAGGAACAGGAAGTCCAATGGCAATTCGGATCGGGATCAACGGCTTCGGACGCATCGGGCGCCTCGTCTACCGCGCCGCCTTCGGCAACGGCTTCGAGATCGTCGCCGTCAACGACCTCGTCCCCTCGGACAACCTCGCCTACCTCCTGCGCTACGACACCGCCCACGGCCGATTCGCTCACAAGGTCGAGTCGCACGATGGGGACTTCGTCGTCGGCGGCAAGAAGACCAAGTGCTTCGCGGAGCGCGACCCCGCCGCGATCAAGTGGGGCGACCTGGGCGTCGACTATGTCATCGAGTCCACGGGCATCTTCGCCGACGAGGCCGGCGCGTCCAAGCACCTCGCGGGCGGCGCCAAGCGGGTCCTGATCTCCGCGCCGACCAAGTCGCCCGAGACCGTGCCCACCTTCGTCTACAAGGTGAACCACGAGCAGTACGACCCCAAGAAGCACCGCATCCTCTCGAACGCTTCCTGCACCACCAACTGCCTCGCGCCCGTCGCCAAGGTCATCGACGACGAGTTCGGCCTCGCCGAAGGCCTCATGACCACCGTTCACGCTGTCACCGCATCTCAACCGACGCAGGACGGCCCCTCCAAGAAGGACTTCCGCGGCGGCCGCAACGCCTATCAGAACATCATCCCCGCCTCCACCGGCGCCGCCAAAGCCGTCGCGCTGTGCCTCCCGCAACTCAAGGGCAAACTCACCGGCATGTCGTTCCGCGTGCCGACCGTCGATGTCTCCGCCGTCGATCTCACCTTCAAGACCAACAAGGCCACCTCACTCGACGCGATCAGCGCCGCGATGAAGAAGTGCGCCGAGGGCGCGATGAAGGGCGTCCTCGAATACACCGACGACGAGGTCGTCTCGAGCGACTTCATCGGCCATCCCGCCTCGTCCATCTACGACGCCGGCGCGGGTATCCAACTCAACGATCACTTCTTCAAGATCGTCTCGTGGTACGACAACGAGTGGGGCTACTCCAACCGCTGCCTCGACATGCTCCGCTATATGGCTTCTCGTGAGTCCTGATCACTCCGCGCGTTCGTACCCGAACTCATCCACAAACCGAGCGAGCGTCGCCTGCACACCCCGCAGGTGACGCTCGTATCGCTTCCACCGCCCCTTCGCGCTCGGGTTCACCGGTCTCGTGATCGCCTCATAACTGGGCGTCATCACCTGTCGGCCCGCCGCGATCTCGTGGAACCGCAGCACATCATCGTGCCAGGTGCAGCCAGCAAAACCGATCATCTCCCGCGCCTTGCCCTCGAAATCCGCGACGATGTCCTCGTACCGAGTCTGCTTCCATTCCTGAGGCAGTTGCTCGCGCACACCGAGCCACAAGGCCATCCCCTTCGCGTACAAACCCGCCGTCCGCTCCGCCGTGATCAGGTCCACCGTGAACTGTGTCAGCCCGTAATCCTGCATCACATTGCTGACAACCGCGTCGCGCGGATCGCGGATCACCACCAGTATCTTCGCATCCGGGAACACGCGCCCGATCAAGCCCGCGTGGATGATGTTGAACGGCACCTTGTCAACGAACAACGACCCCGCCGCCAGACTCCCGACCGCCCGCTTCACGCTCTTGAAGTACGCCTCCCGCAGCTTTTTCACATCGGTGTCCGTCAGCAGCGCGATCGACTGCGGAAAGGGCACGCCTTCGCCCCGCTTCCCGAGGACCCGCGCCACGCCCATCATCACCTGCTCATGGAAGTACGGCTCCTCATCGGACGATCGTATCTCCGGATGCGCCGCGAGGATATTCTCGACCATCGTCGTGCCGGATCGCGGGAACCCGACGACAAACATCAACCGCGGATGCTTGTCGTTCGGCGCGCCATGCCCGAGCGTCTGGCGACCCTCGTCAGACGCATAGAACTCCGCGTATCGATCGCAGAGCGTCGGATACAGGCGGATGTCGAGCGACTTGAATCCGGGCGACGCCATGAGCGTCGCCGCCGCCGACTCGCACGCGCCCCACGCCCCTTCGTAGTCCCCCAACTTGTCCTTGCACGCCGCCATTAGGTACTGCGCCTTGGCCAGCAGCCGCGGCTCCGTCAGCGCGGGCATCAGCGCATTGAGCCGATCCCGCGCTGCCTCATAGTCGCCGCTCCGCTGATCCAGATGCGCTATGAGCAGGCCGGCAAACGGATGCCCCGCATCCAGCGCCAGCGCTCGCTCCGCCGACGACCGGGCCTCCGCGACCATGTGCACAGACTCGTAGCACCACCCGATCTCGGCGTGCGCCCACGGATTGCTCGGCTCCAGCCGACCCAACTGCGCAAACGCCTCGATCGCCTCGTCCATCCTCCGCGCCGAACGCAAGGTCGTCGCGAGGTTCTGCCACACGCCGGGATTGCTGGGCGCGATCTTCGCCGCCCGCCGCAGGTACCGCAGCGCCTCGTCGTACTTCCGTTGTCGCGCCAGCAGCGCGCCGAGCATGTTCATCGCCGGCGCCGCGTTCGGTGCCGCCGCCAGAACACTCCGGTAGCCGCGTTCCGCCACATCCAGCCGCCCCGCCTGGTGGGCCTCAACCGCGGCCTTCATGATGTCATTCGGATTCGTGCTCACCGGGCCGCGGAGGTTATCGGGGAAAGCGATTCGAGACACGTAGCAACCCCCCGCGATCCCCTGCGAATAGTGGGGCGTCCCCGCCGTCCGCCTGCAACGGTCGTCGGGGCTCTGACGAACGCCCGCTACCGGGCGGGGGGGACAAGGGAATCATCAGCGGGCAGGGATGCGATGAATAAGCCGATCAAGACGACAGACCCCCAACCGTTGACACCGCGCGGCGCGGGGTCTAGTTTCACGCCCGCCTCCGCCAATGGGAGGGGGCGCGCGTCTGTCGGAGTCGGCATGGCCTATCAAGACCCGAACGAAGAATCCAAGCTGCCCATGCCCGGCACCGAGCGCAAGAACGCCGACGCCTCGAAGCCATCCAACGCGCCCCCCAAGCCCGCCGACACGCTCACCGTCCTGACGGGCGGCGCACAGAACGAACCACCCAAGCCGGCGAAACCCCAAGCGTCACCCGGCGCCTCCGTCGCGGGCCGCTCCACCGCAGGGCCCAACGGCGGCTCCGCTATCGACACCATCCTCGGCCGCCTCGTGATCGAGCAAGGGCTGGCC
Source organism: uncultured Phycisphaerales bacterium (assembly GCA_937879825.1). GTDB lineage: Bacteria > Planctomycetota > Phycisphaerae > Phycisphaerales > UBA1924 > JACKHC01. The sequence continues at coordinate 4,041 of CALFMQ010000034.1, read as the reverse complement.
ACGCGCTCCGAAGTCGAAGAGTGCATCAAGAGCCGCCCCGGCGAAGACCTCTCCGGCCAGTCTCTCGCCTCGCTACTCATCGACCGCGACTATGTCACCAAGCGCCAGCTCGAACGACTCCGACTCCAGGTTGAAGAAGAACGCAAGGGCCAGCAGATCCCCGGCTATCGGGTCGAGGGCAAACTCGGCGCCGGCGCGATGGCGCAGGTCTTCAAGGCGCGCCAGCTCAGTCTCGACCGCTCCGTCGCGATCAAGGTCCTCCCGCGCAAGCACTCGACCAACCCGCAGTTCATCGAGCGTTTCTACGCCGAGGGCAAGGCCGCGGCCGCGCTGAACCACCCCAACATCGTGCAGGCGTACGACGTCGGTCAGGCCGGCGAGTTCCACTACTTCGTCATGGAGTTCGTCGAGGGGTCGACCGTCCACGACCGAATCGTCGCCAACAAGCGCACCCCCGAGCGCGAAGCGCTCGATATCGCCATCTCCGTCGCCGATGCGCTCCGCCACGCTCACGACAAGGGCCTCATCCACCGCGACGTCAAGCCCAAGAACATCATGATCACGCCCGATGGCGTCGTAAAGCTCGCCGACCTCGGCCTGGCCCGCGCCATCGACGACAAGGACGCCGCCCTCGCCGAGCAGGGCAAGGCCTACGGCACGCCGTACTACATCTCGCCCGAACAGATCCGCGGCGAAGTCAATGTCGGCGCTCAGGCCGACATCTATTCCCTCGGCGCCACGCTCTACCACATGGTCACCGGGCAGGTGCCCTACAACGGCCAGAACCCCGGCGAGGTCATGCAGAAGCACCTCAAAGCCCCGCTGGTCCCGCCCGACCATGTCAATCCCAAACTCAGCGCGGGTATCTCCGAGGTCATCGAGAAAATGATGGCCAAGTCCCGCCGGGACCGCTACCGCGACTGCGGCGAAGTCCTCGTCGACCTCAAGGCCGTCCGAGCAGGGGAAGTCCCGCCACATGCGCACAAGGAAACGACGACCGCCATGCTCGCCGAGGTCGCGCAGATGACCACCTCGCAGGCGCCGGCGATCGTCGAAGATCGCTCTCAGGCCCCCTCGCCCTTCTCCGACGGACGCGTCAAGACGATGGTCGTCGTCCTCATCGCCGTCCTCGCGTACGCCATCGGCATCACGATTTTCGCCGCCTTCGCCGCGATGAGCTGACCCCCGTCTCCCAAGCGGAGCGACGGAATCGGCGTGCGCTCATTCATCGATACAATGCGCGCCGACCACGCCCGAACCACCATCGCATTCAACGGAGGCGATCACGATGGAACTCTATATCGACACCGCAAACCTCGATGAAATCAAGCAGGCCCACGAAATGGGCATCCTCGACGGCGTCACAACCAATCCCTCCCTCATCGCCAAGGAGGGCATCGACTACGCCAAGCGGCTCGCCGAAATCTGTGAAGTCGTCGACGGCCCCGTCTCCGCGGAAGTCATCGCCACCGACTACAAGGGCATGATGAAGGAAGGCCGCGACCGCGCCAAAATCGCCGACAACATCGTGGTCAAACTCCCGTGCACCGTCGATGGCCTGCGCGCCTGCAAGGAACTCTCCGACGAGGGCACCCGCACGAATCTCACGCTCTGCTTCCAACCGCTCCAGGCGATGCTCGTCGCCAAGGCCGGGGCGTTCCTCGTCTCGCCGTTCATCGGCCGCCTTGATGACATCGGCGAAGAAGGCATGGCCCTCATCCGGCAGATCCGCGCCATCTACGACAACTACGGCTTCGAGACCATGATCCTCGCCGCATCCATCCGCCACCCCATGCACGTCGTCGAGTGCGCGCTCGTCGGGTGCGATGTCGCCACCGTCCCCTTCAAGGTCATCCAGCAGATGATGAATCACCCCTTGACCGACAGCGGCCTCGCGAAGTTCGTCGCCGACTACAAGAAGGCCTTCGGCGGATGAAGTACTGCTTCCTCCCCCGTCGCCGACGGGGGAGGTGTCACGACGAAGTCGTGACGGAGGGGGTTCCTCAGAAGGCCATCTCGCAACGCGCGGATGGACTCAATCCACCAGAAACGTGAACTCGATCTCCACCGGCGCATCGAGCGGGAGCGACGACACGCCAACCGCCGCCCGCGCGTGCCGCCCGTTATCCCCGAGCAACTCCACAAGCAGATCCGAAGCGCCGTTCCCCACCTTGGGCTGATCCGCGAACCCCTCCCCAGCGTTCACGAACACGCCGAGCCGCACCACGCGCCGGAGCCGCTCGAACGACCCGATCTCGCCGAGCAGCGCCGCCAGCCCGTTCACGACACACTGCCGGGCGCACCTCTGGGCGGCCTCGATCGAGACCTGCCCCGGCACCCGCCCCGTCGCAATCAACTTCCCCTTCTCGAAGGGCAACTGCCCCGAGATGAACACCAGCGAGCCCGAATGCACCGCGACCGACGGCACGTAGCTCGCCACCGGCTTGGGGGCCTCCGGAATCGTGATTCCCAGGCGGTCCAGTCTCGCTTCGAGATTCGGCATTACTGCGGCTCCATGTGCGGATGGTGTTCGGAATCGCCCGCAAGGCGGGAATCTGGGTCGTCTCCCACGAATTCGGCGGAACCATTCCGTGTTGACATGCGGATAGTGGCAGGTATCGTACCGTTTCGGATATCCGATCCTGACGGAAGACTCAACGCGAGTCGCGGCAAGTAGATGCACTTATCCGATTGCCGATGATCTCCGCGGCTCTCTCGATGAGCACTCCCGTCGACAACCCGACCGGCCCGCAAACGCGGAGCCAAACTCCCGAATCAACCCTCTTTCAGGGTGATCGGCGATCCCTGTTGTCGAGTCTCGCCAATCCGCGGTATGTTCGCGGCCCACGCGAGTGGAGATTCAGTCCAAACACAGCGGCCACGCGCAATCCCGCCGTGCCCGCAAGCAAGCGGAGTTATGCAATGATGCAACTTTTCAAGAACCGTCGTTCGTCCAGCGGCTTCACGCTGGTCGAACTGCTGGTGGTGATCGCGATCATCGCCCTCCTCATCGGCATCCTGCTCCCGGCGCTCAGCCGAGCACGCCGCAACGCCCTTCAGGTCAAGGACATGGCGAATGTCCGCGGCGTCATGCAGGGCTTCATCACCTGGGCCAATGACAACGACCAGAACTACCCCCTCCCCTCGCTCATCGACCTCAACAACGACTGCGAGAACTCGGGCCCCACGAGCACCTCCAAGAACCGCACCGGCGCGATCATGTCCCTCATGATTTTCGCCAAGATCCTCACACCCGAGATGATGGTCGCTCCCTCCGAGCCCGGCCTCATCCGAATCAAGGAGGATTACCAGTACATCGACCCGGATGACGCAAACATCCCCCAGAAGGCCACCTATGACCCCTCGTTCTACGGCTCGGTCAAGGACCTGAATGCCATCAACGCCGTCCCCGGTGGCGGCACGATCACCGTGGCCAACAACTCCTACGCCCACATCCCGCCCGTCGGCCAGCGCCGCTCGCAGTGGACCTTCAACGTCTCCTCCTCGACCGCCGTTCTCGGTAATCGCGGGCCCGTCTATCAGCAGACCTCCACCCCCGCCGCCGGCATGAGCTGGGACCTCGACACCGGCGCCGTCGGCCAGGGCTCTGACTCCATCCGCGTGCACGGCACCGGCACCCGCTGGGCCGGCAACATCGCCTTCGGCGACAACCACGCCGAGTTCTTCACAACCGTCGATCCCGAAAGCGTCACCTTCATCGACCGCCAGACCAGCGGCCCGAACAACCCCATCAACCAGCAGGACAACCTGTTCGTCGATGAGACCAACGAAGGCACCATGGCCAACGCCATCGCTTCCCGCCGCAACGCCCTGCTCCGTGTCGTCTCTCAGGGACTCTCGACCTCGCAGGCCATCGGCACCAACGACCTCCGCTACACCAGCAACTACATCTGGGTCGACAACGAGCCCGGCTAAGCACATTTCGCGGCTCTGAGCCGCATTCTTGATCTCCACGGGCCGCCCGGTGAAACCGCCGGGCCTCCCTTTCCGTATGGCGGAATAACAGCGTATTCACCCCTC
>CALFMQ010000033.1 GCA_937879825.1 uncultured Phycisphaerales bacterium | reverse complement strand
TTCGATGTCGAGGTCATCTTCCTGTACCCGTGGGCGGTGACCTTCTCGAACCTGACGCCCGGCTCGCCCGAGAGCGCGGTGTTCCTGGGCCGCGTGTTCTTCTTCATGTTCACGACGATCGTGGCGTACGTGTACGCCTACCGGAAGGGCATCTTCCGCTTCGATTGATGAACGCTCCCGAGTTCATCTCCGAGCCGATCAAACTGACGGGAGAGTTTCTCGGATCAGACTCCGCAGCACGGGGGCTGGTCGCGGTGCCGGCGGGATTCGTCTGGCGGGACCGCGAGTTCCGGATCGCCGAGTTGCTCTCCAAAGAGAAACACAGCTCGCCCGAGGGCGGCAAAGCGGGCAACGAGGTGTACCTGCGCCGGGAGTATCTGACGGTGCGGCTCGATGACGGGCGCGAGGCGGTGATCTACTTCGAACGCCAGTCCCGGATGGGGCAGAACCCGAAGCAGCGCTGGTTCATCTACACGATCACCGATGCGGATACGATGCACGATCCATGACGGAACTGGTCAAGAGTTCGAGGTACGCGCGGGGGCGGAGCGAGTTGACGGCGAACCGTCTGGCGGGGGCCGGGGCCGCGCTAGCGTGCGCAGCGCTGCTCGGGACGGCCGCGTGGCTGAGTCCCAGCGGCGCGGGCCACGGCACACACACCCAGCTCGGCATGCCGCCCTGCGGGTGGGTGCTGGCGTTCGACAAACCCTGCCCGACCTGCGGCATGACGACCTCCTTCGCGCACGCGGCGCACGGGGAGTTGTGGGCGGCGTTCGTCACGCAGCCGTTCGGGGCGCTGCTGGCGGTGGTGGCGGCGATGGTGTTCTGGATGGGGGTGCACTCGGCGGTGACCGGATCGCGGGCGCTGGTCTCGCTCGGTCGCCTGTTTTTGCCCAGATATGTATGGATTGGCGTGGCACTGCTCGTGGCCGCGTGGGTCTATAAACTGTTGGTGTGGGTGCCGGGGAGTCTCGAGGGCGCGGGGTTCGTCGTTCGGTAGCACGGGCTGGAGATGCGAGTGGGCTGGATTCGTGGACATCGGGCGGGGCGTAAGGGTTGGGGGGCGGCCGGGCTCATCGCCGGCGGCGTGGTGACGCTCGCCCTGAGCGGTTCGGGCTGCCAGGTTGCGGGATTGATCGCGGTCGCGGGCGACACGATGGAGCGGACGGGCTCGCACGATGTGTACGCGGAATACCAGGGGCTGCGGGACAAGAACTTCGCGGTCCTGATCGTGGTGGATCGGGCGACGGCGTCGGAGCACCCCCGGATGGTGAACCGGCTGACGAACTCGATCACCGACATGCTGATGGAGCAGAAGGACCTGATCGGATTCGCCGGGCGCGTGCCGGGGCCGTATGTGCTCGCGTTCCAGTACGGGAACCCGTCGTGGGTGAGCTGGCCCTATCAGCGGATCGCCGAGGAGTTCACGGTCGAGCGGCTGATCGTGGTGGACATCTTCGACTACCGGCTGCAAGAGCCGGGCAACTCGTATGTCTGGAAGGGGAAGATCGGCGCGCGCGTCGGCGTGATCGAGGCCGACGGCCCCGCGTCCGACGAGTTCATCTACACGAAGGACATCGTGGTCGGCTTCCCGGACAAGGACGGGTACACGCCCAACGATTACTCGCAGGGCCAGGTGCAGGCGACGCTCGAGAAGCGCTTCGCCGACCGCGTGACGTGGCTGTTCTACGATCACGAAGAGAAGAACATGATGGATTATTGAGCGATGCCGATGACCCGAGCGAGAGTTGTGCCGGTACTGGTTCTGATGCTTGGAGGCGCGGCGGCGCTGGTGATGCCGTCGTGCAACATCGGCGTTCCCGCGGCGTACATCCTCCACGGGCCGCCCAAGATTCAGGCGGTGACCGAACTGGATGAGGATCGCCCGACGGTGATCTTCATCGACGACCCGATGAATCTCGTGCCGAGGCGCGCGCTGCGCACGCAGATCGGTCAGGCGGCCGAGCGGCACATCCTCGAGAAGAAACTGGTGAGTTCGAGCAAACTGGTTTCGACGATCTCGATCATGCGGGCCGCGTCGGGCGGCGGGGAACTGAGCGAGGATCAGCCGTCCGTCGTGGACCTGGGCCGGCGCGTCGGGGCGGAGGTCGTGGTCTATATCCAGGTGACCAAGTTCACGCTGTCGAACGAGCCGTCGCACCTATCCCCGGTCGCCGGCGGTGTGCTCAAGGTGATCGACACGGTCGAGAACAAGCGGCTGTTCCCGGAGGATGTCGGCGGGTACCCCTTCGGCTTCGACCTGCCGGACCGGACGGATCAGACGTCCCTGTCGCCGGCGGAACGCAATCAATGGGAGCGTTCCCTGGCGGATGAGTTCGGGCGCGGGATCGCGCAGTTGTTCTACACGCACGAGCGCGACCCGATGTCGACGCGGCGGTGAGCATGCGAGTTGTGCACTTAGTCGATCTTCGGTTTGCGCCGTGGAGCGTTCTGGCGGGCGTGATCGATGCCCGCGCGGGCGGGGGCGAGCACGCGGTTGTGCTGCTCGGCGGGACGACGGCCCTGTCGCGGGCGCGGGCGGCGGGCGTGCCCGTGGATCTCCGGCTGGCGCCTCCCGTGGGCAGCCCGCGTGCGTGCCGCAGCGTGCTGGGTCGCGCGCTCGCCGGGTTGGGGCCGTTCGATGTGATGCACGCGTGGTCGGGCGAGTCGTGCGTGCTCGCGGAGGATGTGTGCGCCGGGGCGGCGGTGGTGGCGTCGGTGTTCGAGTCGCCGGCGTGCATGGCGGCCCGCAAGGCGCGGCGCGCGGTCGACTCGATGCGCCGCGCTTCGGCGCTGCAGTTCGGCGACGAGGTGACGCGCGGGGCGTGGCTGGACACGAGCGATCCGCCCGCGGGCGAAGTGGTGGTGGGGCCGCCGCGCATCCCGGATTGGGGCCGGCGCGGGGATGACCTGCGCCGGATGCTCGGCATCGGCGCGGAGATGGGCGTGATCGTGGCCGCCTCGGAGCCGGGCGAGTCGATCGACGCGATGCTGTGCATGTACATCGTGGGCGTGTTGTCGGAGCGCGGCATGAGCGCGACGGTGATCGTGCCGTCGGACGCGACGGGGCTCGATCGAGCCGAGCGGTTCTCGGTGTACCACATGGGCAAGTGGACGGTGCGTGTGTGCGATCGCCCGGTGTGGGAGTGCCTGTCGATCGCCGATGGTGTCGTGGTGGCGGACCGTGCGCCGTGCGATGGGGTGCGGCGGTTCGAGACGATCGTCACGGGAGCGCAGTGGGGGGCGATGCTCGGCCTGCCGGTATTGGCGCCGCGTGTCGAGCGGTACGAGAGAGTCTTGCGCGGCGATGTCCGATGGGTGGAGGCCGGCGACCGGCTCGGGTTCGTGCGCGCCGCGCACGATGTGCTGCGGGCGCGTCCGGGCGGCGGTTGTGCGCCCGCTCGCCCGGATGACGGTGATGCGCCGGTTGATCGTCTGTACCGGTTGTGCGGCCTGGTGAATGCGTAGTTGATGGACGACTGGTGCGGGGGCTGCAGCGCGGGCGACTTCCGTTTGCGGCTTGTTCGCGCCTTCGCCCGGAACAGGTGGGTCGGGGTGCCGATGGCTAGGGGGTGAGGACCCATCGCACCATCGCTCGGTCGGCGGCGCTTGGATTGCTTGTTCTCGGGCTTGCCCCGGGCGGGAGCGCCAGGGGTGAGGATGCGGCTTCGCTCCACGAGCGGGCGGCGGCGTCGATCGCGGGCGAGGACTGGGAACAGGCGGACGGCTGGCTCCGCGCGATTCTGCGCGAGTCGCCCGACGACGCTGAGGCCGCCGGCGCGCTGCGCGCGATCTACGAGCAGTCATCGGTCGAGATTCCCGTGGACGAGGAGGCGCTGGAGCGCGCCCAGCGCGAACTGGGTGAGGGTTTCGTTGTTTCCAAGACCATGCACTT
>CALFMQ010000032.1 GCA_937879825.1 uncultured Phycisphaerales bacterium | reverse complement strand
GCGGCCGGAAGGCGGGGCTCGATCGCGACGACCTCGTGCAGGTCATGCTCAAGGCCGTCATCGAGCAGCGGGGGGATATCGACGTGGACGACCGGGGGGTCAGGACCTACATCGCCAAGGTGATGAGGAGCGCGGCGCGGAACGCCATCCGCGACCGCAAGCGCCTCAAACGCGGCGGCGACTGGCGGCGCTTGCCGATCGACGCGTGCGCCCGGTGGCTGCCGGATGAGTCGCGTGACGAGCGGGCCGACGAGGTGCTCGCCGAGACGGTCGGGGCGGCGTTCTGCGGCATGAGCGAGGCCGAGCGCGCGTACTGCGACATGGCGATGGACGGGAAGTCGCAGGCCGCGATCGGGCGGGCGCTGGGCCTGACGAAGCGCGCGTGCGACAGGATCCGCCAGAACGTCCGGCGGCAACTTCAAGAAATCGGGATCGAAGGGTGCGAGTGGAACTGAGGGGATGGAGAACAGGGAGGAGAGAGCGATGAGGGACGAGATATAACCGAAAGGAGCGGGGGGCCGATCGATGATCGCAAAGAACGAAGATGTGCATATAGCCGCGTTGGAGCAGAACAACATCCCTGAGGCGCTCCGCGCACGCCCGCAATGGGTGTGCTGGAGATACAGGGAACGCGACGGGCAGCGAACCAAGGTGCCGATCGCTCCCGCCAACGGGCGGAACGCGAGCGCGACGAAACCCTCCGACTGGTCGTCGTTCGATGACGCGATCACCGCCTGCGGCGAACTCGATTGCGACGGCGTCGGGTTCGTCTTCACCGGCGAGGACGGCTACGCGGGCATCGATCTGGACGACTGCATCGATGCAGACGGAGCGATCAGCCCCGAGGCTCAGGAGATCATCGACGCGTTCGACTCCTACACCGAGGTCTCACCGAGCGGGCGGGGCGTGAAGATCTTCATTCAAGGGGTGAAGCTCGGAGGCGCGAAATGCAAGACCGGCGATGTTGCCGGGTTCAAGATGCTCGAGGTGTACGACCGCGACCGGTTCTTCTGTGTGACTGGCCGGATCGTCCCCGGCCCGTCCGATCAAGTGGAGGCCCGCCAGGACGCACTCGACGATCTGTGCCGGCGTTACCTGATCAAAGGGCCGCAGGTCTCGTCGAATGACACACGATTAGGCGCGGGCTTCACCTGGTCCGACGAGGAACTCATCGACCGGGCGTCGAGTGCCGCCAACGGGGCCAAGTTCCGGGCGCTGATGTCCGGCGATACCTCGGGGCACCACGGCGACGACAGCTCGGCGGACCTAGCGCTGTGCAACATGCTGGCGTTCTGGGCGGGGCGCGACGAGGTCCGCATGGACCGGATCTTCAGGGGATCGGGTCTCATGCGCGATAAGTGGGACGAGACGCACGGCGCTCAGACCTACGGGCAGATGACGCTCCGTACAGCGATCGAAGACTGCAGAGAAGTCTACGGTTCGGGCGCGTCGGCTCTGAGTCACGATGAGGCGGCGGCGGTGCCCATCGATCCGGGGACTGGGAAGCGGATACTCGATCCCTGTCGCCCCCTCCCGACCGCGCAAGCGTTTATAGAAGAGAGATTCACTCGGGAAGGCCGCCGAATACTGGTGTGCTGCGGCGGCGATCTGATGGCGTGGCACGACAACAGATACTCGAGTCTTGAAGAGGGGGCGGTCCGATCCGAACTGCATCCATGGCTGACCGACTCGCTGCAGCTGAGCAGAAACGGGAAGACGCTCAAGCCTTTCTCGGCGAACAAGCGTGCCGTCGACGAGGTGCTCGACGCGATCAGGAGCGTGTGCTTCATCTCGGAGTCGACGGCCTCGCCGTCATGGCTCGATCCTCGTCCCGGTGACCCCGATGCGAGGGAACTGGTGGTGTGCCGGAACATGTCTCTGCACCTGCCGACGAAGCGGGTCATCCCCGCGACGCCGCGACTCTTCGCCAGGTCCTCGCTGGACTTCGATTACGACCCGAACGCCCCGACGCCCGTGCGCTTCAAACAGCTCCTTTACGAGATGTTCGGGGACGACATCGAACAGGTCGAACTTCTCCAAGAGTGGTACGGCTACTGCCTCACGCCGGACACTTCGCTTCAGAAGATTCTTCTGATCGTGGGGCCGCCGCGATCTGGCAAGGGCACGCTGGGGAAATTTATGCAGGCGCTTGTCGGGCACGGCAACTACGCCAACACCACGACGCAGTCGCTGGCCGGGAACTTCGGCCTGCAGGCACTCATGGGCACCGCGCTGGCGGTCATCACCGACGCGAGGTTCCATAGGGATGATGTGGAGCGGATCACCGAGCGCCTGCTATCGGTGTCGGGCGAGGACGAGATATCCATCGAGCGGAAGCACACATCCGCTCTGACGACACAGCTGAGAACTCGATTCGTGATACTGACCAACGAGATGCCGCACTTCAAGGACGCCAGCGGGGCGATCACGAGCCGGTTCCTGCCTATCCAGCTCACGCTCAGCCATTACGGGAGCGAAGACCCAGAACTCTTATCGAAACTCCTGGCTGAAATGCCCGGCATCCTCAACTGGGCGATCGAGGGCTGGCATCGGCTCCACGCACGCCGGCGCTTCGTCGAGCCAGAGTCGGGCCGTGAGATGTCCACGCAGATGAATCAGATGGCTTCTCCTGTCGCCGCGTTCATTCAAGACCGGTGCGAGGTCAATGAGTCGCTCAAGACCCCGTGTCGTGATCTTTATTCGGAGTGGTGTGATTGGTGCGACTCGGTCGGGCTGACACACGGGAGCGCAGCGGATTTCGGGAAGCAGGTGGCCGCAGCAATGCCCACTCTCAAACGCACCAGGAGCACCGGGAATGTCTGGATCTACAAGGGCGTCGAAGTTGCGGCATCGCGAACCTCCTAGGACCTCCCGGATGTCTTCAATTGTGGCGTTGTCTTGCGCATCGCATCCATTGTTCTTCTCATTTGTCCTGCGCGTGCAATTGAGAACCTCCTAGGAGGTGCTAGGAGGTTGGTGTGGTTGTATTCAGGAATCAGCAATCATTGACTGTCTGACAGCAAATCAGGGGGGACCCATGAACATCGAGCAGCGCCCGATCGGCGCGATCAGACCGTACGAGAACAATCCGAGATTGAACGACAGCGCTGTGGACGCGGTGGCCGAGTCGATCCGCGCCTACGGCTTCCGCCAGCCCATCGTCG
>CALFMQ010000031.1 GCA_937879825.1 uncultured Phycisphaerales bacterium | reverse complement strand
CGCGCCATCGCCCCCGAGTTCCTCGTAGGGCGTCGCCGCATCGCCCCACGGGTGTGCGCATCCCTCGGGTGTTCGCGTCGGATCAATCAATACTTCACCCTCTCCGCAAGATGCACCCGCGTCACATACGCGAGCGTGAACACGCCATCACGCTCACACCGCGAATACAGGTGCGCCAGGTCCGCCTCCATCTGCTCCCGCGCCCGGCCGTGCTTGGGCACATACGAAGCCGATCCCGCCCGACCGATCAACCCCGCGCAGTCCAGCACCTGCCCCGACGGGATCTCAGCCGTCCTGTAGCCCATGAATCGCGCATCGCCCTCGAGCCGCGGCGCGCAGAAGTTGTTCCAGGGCGAAGTGGGGGGCTCCGTCGCGTACCGCAGCATGATCTCGCGGTAACCCCTGCCGCTCTCGGTGCGCTCATCGGGAACATTCCACATCACCGCAAGACGGCCACCCGCGCGAAGCACCCGCGCAAACTCCGCGAGCGCCCTGGGCTCATCGAACCAGTGATACGCCTGCGCCGCCAGCACAACATCCATGCTCCCGTCGTCCGTCCTCGTCTCTTCCGCATTCCCCCCGCGCATCCTCACCCGCGCGTGCGACTCCGCCTTCTCGCGCATCGCCTCGTTCGGCTCCACCGCGATCACTTGGCACCCACGCTCCGCCAGAAGCCGCGCCGAGATCCCCGTCCCCGAACCCACATCCAGGCAGATCAGCCCCGTTGGATCCCCCATGCCCGCCAGAATCGCGTCGATCGCCTCTGCCGGGTACGAAGGCCGGAACCTCGCATAATCCTCCGCCCGGCTTGAAAACCGTGTCAATCGGTCCTCAGGCACCGCAAAACGGTTGTTCGGATCATTTTGCACGATCTTTTTCCTAACAGACTATTGACGAACGGATTTCGTGGTGATTATATACCACACGCAGGGTTTGGGAGGGTCCGATAATGCTGGCTGAATCAAAAACCCCGCGTAGTTTGTGGCTACGCGGGTCGGAGCGGTTGCTGCTGCTAGTGGAGCAGAATCCAGATGATCGCAAGGATCAGTCGGGATTTCACTTCCAACCGGGCAACAGCCCCCCGATAGAAAAGGTAGACGCGCATAGGCGTGCTCCTTCGGCACCGAGTAGCCGTACCCCTTCCCCAAGGATTGTCACGGCACCCGTTCCGGCACAGGCCGGAGCGGGCCGGTGCCGTGGGGCCGAGTGTAGCGACGATCTAGGCCAGCCCCAATACGGGGTTAGCATGGGGGGATGGCAAAAAAGAGAATCGACGGCTGGGAAGCGACGAACCGCCTCGAATATGTCTGGAGTCTCATCGAGCGGTTTGGCGCGTGGGTTGGAGTGCCAACCTTGCTAGGGGCGGGACCTACAGGACATGCGATCGGCGGGATAACGGCGCTGTTCTATGTCATTCCGATGACGGCGCTGGGAGCGATCTTGTGTTTCTTCACATACCGGAGATACACAAAGCGCACGGCCCCGCCGCCCTCTGAGCCGCTACGCAGGGAGTACACCCGAGAGCGCATTGACATTGTTGCACTTGCCGAGCGATACGGCGGGCAACTCAACGACATTACTTTCATCGAGTGCGAAATCATGGGGCCCGCGGTTATATGCGGCGCTGGTGGCACGATCACTAACTACAATCCGAGACACTTTGCCCGAGACAACGAGAGTGCATTCATTGAGATTCCGGAAGGCCGAACGAGACCAGACGGCGCTATCGGTGTGTCAGATTGTATTTTTCAGCACTGTCGGTTCCACTTTATAAGTTGGGCGACCTCGATCGCGCACATCACCACCATGAAGCAGTACTTCAACATCCCTACTGCGCAACCAACTCCGCATACTCCAGATTCCCCGACTCCACCAGCATCCGCATAGCGTCACGGAAGATGTAGGGATTCTCCCGGTTGTTGAACCGGAACTCGAACTCGTCAAGGTAGGCTGGAAGATGCTTCATAGAGACTTGGTGGTACGAGCCGATCACCGAACGCTTGAACAGACTCCACACGCCCTCGATCCCGTTGGTGTGGACATCGCCGCGTACCCACTCGTCATCCGAGTGGTTGACCGTCTCGCGGTCGAGGTTGTACTTGCGGGCCGCGGCGCGGTAGATGAACGCCTCATCGCAGAACATCGAAGCGTTGAAGGCGAGGTTGGCCCCGACGAACTCATTAGC
>CALFMQ010000030.1 GCA_937879825.1 uncultured Phycisphaerales bacterium | reverse complement strand
AACGGGTCCGGCGGCACGGAGCGCATCCACTTCGACGACCGCGAAGAAGCACGCAGGGCGCTGGAGGTCAGACGCAGCGCGATCGTGGAAGTGAAACACACCCACGCCTTCTGGACCGTAGGCGGCATCGCTCGCGCCACGGGCGGTGAACTGACAGGCGATCCCGGCGTCCGCCTCACCGGCGTCTGCACCGACACGCGGAGCATCACGCCGGGGTGCGTGTTCGTCGCGCTCGTCGGTGAACGGTTCGATGCGCACGACTTCGTGCACGACGCGGTGGACAACGGGGCGGCGTGTGTCGTCGTGCACCGGGATGTGGACTCCCTCTCCCTCCCACTCGGCGTGCCCGTGATCCGGGTGCGCGACACGGGTGTGGCGCTGATGGATATGGGCGCAGCGTGGCGCCGGGAACTCACGCGCACGCGCGTGATCGCGGTGACGGGCTCCAACGGCAAGACCACCACCTGCCGAATTATCGACGCGGTGCTCGGCGTTTCGCTGATCGGCCGCGCGAGCATCAAGAGTTTCAACAACGCGATCGGCGTGCCGCTGACCGTGCTCGGCGCCAAGGAGACGGATGACTATCTCGTCGCGGAGGCGGGCATGAACGCGCCGGGCGAGATGGAGCCGCTCTCGCGGGTCCTCGCCCCCGACATCGCGGTGATCTCGTCGATCGGAAGGGCGCACATCGGGGCGTTCCCGGACGGCCTGCTCGGCATCGCGCGAGAGAAGGCGCAACTGGCGGCGCACCTCGCCGCCAATGGCGTCATCGTCGCGACCGCCGACTCACCCGACCTTCGCGAGGTTCTCGGCAACGATTCGCGCGTGGTGTGGGTAGGTGAGTCGGTGGGAGCGGGAAGGGAGGGGCACGCCGATGTGCGGGTGGAGATCGTGCCAGGCTCCCTCTCCCCTCCGGGGAGAGCATGTCACGAAGTGACAGGTGAGGGGATTTCATTCAGTGTCGACGGCCAATCGTTCACCATTCCCGCGCCCGGTCGCCACAACGCGCTCAACGCCGCCCTCGCGGTGGTCGTGGCGCGAACGATGGGTTTGGGTGACAACGCCATCCGCCAAGGCCTGGCGCGCTTCACGCCCCCGCCGATGCGCCTCCAGCGCCTGCACCTCGGGGGCGTCACCGTCATCAACGACGCCTACAACGCCAACCCGGACTCCATGATCGCGGCCCTTCGCCACGTTGCCGAGTCGCCCGTATCCCCGGGGGAACACGGGGGCGGGCGGCGGGTCGCGGTGCTCGGACAGATGCTGGAGATGGGTGAACACGCCGACGCGATGCACCAGGTCGTCGCGCGGTTCCTGCGCGATGAACTCCGCGGCAGGATCGACCTGCTCGTCACCGTCGGCACGGGGGATGGGGGGGCGCGCGTGACAGGCGCGGCGCACCATTTCGACTCGCTCGATGATGCAGCGATATCGGCTATCGCGTCGATGGTGAAAGCGGGAGATACGGTGTTGCTCAAGGGCTCGCGTGGCGTCGGGCTGGAGCGGCTCATCCCCGCGCTGGAAGCAAAGGCCCGATGCTGTACCACCTCTGGCTGACCACGCAGGACTGGCTCCGCGCCCGCGGGCTCGACTCGTATTTCATGGTCCTCGACCAGGTGCTGTTCCGCGCGATCATGTCCGGGCTCCTCGCCTTCGCGCTCGTCCTCATCTTCGGCAAGCCCGTCGTCCGCTGGCTCGCCTCCAAGAAGATCGGCGACGCCGCACGCTTCGATGTCAAGGCACTCGACGAGGCGCTCAAGAGCAAGCAGAACACCCCTACGATGGGAGGCCTGCTCATCGCCGGGTCCATCCTCGCCTCGACGCTCCTCATGGCCGATCTCTCCATCACCTATGTGCAGATCGCGCTCGTCGTCGTCGCGTCATTCGCCTGCATCGGCGCGGTGGACGACTGGCTCAAACTCACCGCCAAGTCACGCGGCAGCGCCTCCCGCCAGGGGCTCTTCGCATGGGAGAAACTCGTCTTCCAACTCGGCATCGCGCTGCTCGTCGGCGTCTTCGCGCACCGCGCGGGCATGAACCCGGACGGGATGGGCGGGGGCGACAGTCTGGCCCACGCCATAAACCTGCCATTCCAGAAGACCTACAACTCCGTGCAGGGCGTCATCGCGCCCGGCGTGATGTACCTGGGCGTCTGGCTCTACGCGGGCGTGATGATCCTCGCGCTCACAGGCATGAGCAACGCCGTCAACATCACCGACGGCATGGACGGGCTGGCCACGGGCATCACGATGGTCATCGCAGTCGCCATGACCGCCCTGTGCGTCATCGCCGGGTCCGACACGCTCTCCCACCAGTTGCTCGTGCCCAATGTCGCGGCCTCGGAGGAACTCGCCGTCGTCGGCGCGGCCCTCGCCGGCGCGTGCATGGGATTCCTCTGGTGGAACTGCTCACCCGCGATGGTCTTCATGGGCGACACCGGCTCGCTCTGCCTCGGCGCAACACTCGGGTACATCGCGGTCGTCATCCGTCAGGAGTTCGTCTTCCTCGTGATGAGCGGCGTGTTCCTGCTGGAGATTTTCAGCGTGGTGCTGCAGGTCGGCTACTTCAAGTGGACCAAGGGCAAGCGCATCTTCCGGTGCGCCCCCTACCACTGGCACCTGCACATGGGCGGCTGGACCGAGCAGAAGATCGTCGTTCGGCTGTGGATCGTGACGATCGTGCTGGTCGGCATCGGCCTGGCGACGCTCAAGGTGCGGTGACGAATCACCCTGGCATCATCCGCCCTTGCGTTCGCATTCGCGACTCGCATTGCGCCATGTTCGCCGTGGACTGAGTTCGTATCCCCAGACGTCGTCAGGAAGGTATCTATTGGTCGCATCAAAATGTCGCCGCGCCGAGGCATACAGCCCGGCCTTCCAGAGGCAGAGCGCCGCAAGGGAATGATGTTCAATCCGGTTCTTAAGTCTCGCGATGTGCCGCGATGACTCGATCTCATTCGCGCACGACGCGATCTCCTGAGCGACTTCCGGTCGCCGAAAATACGCCTTGGCGCCTTCCTCGTCGTTCTCCCAAGACTCCATGTAAAGAGCGCGCTCGATGTGCGCCTGCAAGATGACCGATCGAGCCGGGTGTCCTTCCGGTGTGATGGAAATGACATAGTTCGCGCAAGCGAACATTCGCTCGTGCGACCCGAGCCACTTCTCACACATCGCGGTGAGGATGGATCGACACGCCTTGGTGTGCCCCGGGCACCGTTGCATCGCACCGAGATGACGATTCTTCGCCTCTTCCGCGTTGTCCTCAAACGGCAATCCCATGGCGCAAGGAATCAGCCACGCGACCGGCTCGGCGTCATGGGCTCGCGCCTCAGCAGCGCAAAACAGATCATCCTGCGCATGCGCAAGCGCCTGTTCGAACTTGAGCCATCGGTGCCGGGACACCATCGA
>CALFMQ010000029.1 GCA_937879825.1 uncultured Phycisphaerales bacterium | reverse complement strand
TGACACCTCCCCCGATGGGGATCGGGGGAGGATGCTGCGCGAGGGGTTCGTGAGAACAACCCTCACCTGTCACGTGTCACGCTGGCGCGTGACATCCTCTCCCCGTGAGGGTCGATAGAGGAAGCCCCCTCCGTCATTCACTTCGTTCATGACGCCTCCCCCGATGGGGATCGGGGGAGGATGGGAGTGGGCGCTATAATCGGGGGAGATGTTGATGCGAGTGATTGAGTCTGTGTACGAGGTGGCGCTGGAAGCGGCGCCGTGGTTGGTGCTGGGGCTGATCGCGGCGGGGTTGATTCATGCCTTTTTGCCGCCGGCGAAGGTGACGAAATGGCTGGGGGGGCATGGGATCGGTTCGATCATCAAGGCGGCATTGTTGGGCGCGCCGTTGCCGTTGTGCTCGTGCGGGGTGTTGCCGGTGGCGGTTGGGCTGCGGAAGGCGGGGGCTTCGAGGGGGGCGACGGCGTCGTTCATGGTGTCGACGCCGGAGACGGGGGTGGACTCGATCAGCGTGACCTATGCGCTGATGGGGCCGGTGTTCGCTGTTGTGCGCCCGATCGCGGCGGTTATCAGCGCGATGGTGACGGGGCTGCTGGTGGAGTGGTTCGCGGCGGGGGAGGTGATCGAGCGTTCGAGGGCGGCGCGTACGGTGTCGCTGGGCGTGAAGCACGAGGGGGGGGGCTGCTGCGCGAGCCAGAATGGGCCGGTTGAGCCGGAGCCGGTTGAAGCGTCGTGTTGCGCCGCGAAGGCGAAGGATGCGAGCGAAACGCGCGAGTCGATGTGGACGCGGCTCGCGGGGGGCCAGAAGTACGCGATGACGCGGCTGATCGACGATCTGGCGAAGTGGCTGTTCATCGGGATCGTGGTGGCGGGTTTGATGCGGGCGTTTATTGATGAGGGGGCGCTGGCGCGGTGGGGGGATGGCTTTGCGGCGTACGCGTTGATGCTCGTGATCGGGCTGCCGATGTATGTGTGCGCGACGGCTTCGACGCCGATCGCGGCGGCGATGCTGGTGGCGGGCGTGGCGCCGGGCCCGGTGCTGGTGTTCCTGATGGTGGGGCCGGCGACGAACATCGCGACGCTGGGCGTGCTGAAGCGGGAGTTGGGGGCGCGGTCGATCGTGCCGTATTTGGTTGGCGTGGGTGGTGTGGCGGTGGCGAGCGGATTGGCGCTGGACGCGATGCTTAAGGGATCGGCGCTGGGCGCGGGTGAGCACCTGCACCATGTGCATATGGCGCCGATGTGGTTGGCCGTGGCGTGCCTGGTTTGGCTGTGCTTCGTGGCGCTGCGGCCGCTCCGGCGGGTGGTGTTCGCGGCGGCGGGGATTGACAAGAGTTCGGCGGCGGATGCGCACGCGGGGCATGGGCATGGTTCCGGCGGCGGGGCGTCGTGCTGCGCGGACGAGCCGGCCGGGGTTGTTGAAACGAAGGCGTGCTGCTCGCACTCGTCATGAAGCGGCGGGTGACTCCAGGCCGCGTTGCGATCGGTGCGGTTGTTGTGGTCGCTTCGTGGTACGGGATGATGGCAACGCACGAGCTGGGCCACATCGCGGGGGCGGTTGTGACGGGCGGGATCGTGCAGCGGGTGGAGTTCCCGCTGGATGGGTTCTCTCAATCGGTTGTGGAGCCGAGCCCGCGGCCGATGGTCGAGGTGTGGTTGGGGCCCATCATGGGCGCGTTGTTGCCGATGGTGATGATGGTGGTGTGTCGGCGACGCGGTGTGGTGCGAGGTGCGGCGTGGTACTTCGCGGGGTTCTGCCTGATCGCCAACGGCGCGTACCTGGGTGTGGGCGTGTTTCTTCGCGCGGGGGATGCGGGTGATCTGGTGATGCTGGGGGCGCCCAGATGGTTGTTGGTTGCGTTTGGAGCGTCCGCGATGAGCGCGGGGCTGTGGGTGTGGCACCGTGCAACATTGCAGCAAGATCATTGAGTTGACCGGCCCCCACCGCCTCGCTGCGCTCGGCACCTCCCCCGATGGGGATCGGGGGAGGATGCAGCGCGTGCCCCTCGCTTGCGCGAGGTATTCGTTGTGGCGCTAGCCGCGGGTGGCACAGAGGAGGGCGAGCGGTTTGGCGCGCGCGGTGCGGAGCGCGATGGGCAGGACCATGAGCATGGTGATGGCGATGAGGATGGCGCTGCCGAGCAGCACGGGGCCGACGAGCGGGCGGAAGGGGAGTTCGACGCCCGCGAGGAGTTCGTACATGCGGAGTTCGAGGGGCTGGATGGTGATGCCCATGAGCGTGCCCAGCACGCAGGCGGCGATCGCGACGATGAGGATCTCGCAGACGATCAGGCGCGCGAGCGTGGCGGGTGTGGCGCCGATGGAGCGGAGCACGCCGAGTTCGAAGCGGCGCGCATCGATGCCGGCGATGACGACGTTGGCGACGCCCAGGGCGCCGAGGACCATCGCACCGATGGCGACGATGATGGCGATGCGGATGGAGCCGCGTCCGATCGAGATGATGTCTTCCTTGATTTCGCGGCCCGAGCCGACGACGGCGAAGGGGTCTCCGACGGCGGCGCGGAGGGCGTTGGTCGCGTCTTCGTCGGAGATGTCTCCTTTGAGTTTGATCTGGATGAGATCGATGGAGTCGTTGGCGAAGAAGCTGATGAGATCGGCGCGGGAGCCGAAGACGGAGTGCAGGGATCGATCGGCGGCTTCCTTTCCGATATCGAAGTACTTGGAGAGGATGTCGAGGCCAGGCGATGAGACGACGCCGACGATCTCAAAGGACTTGGAGCGCCCGTCGAGTTCGACGGTGAGGGTATCGCCTACGCCGAAGCCCTCGCGCTGGACGGTGAACTCCTTGGCGACGAGGACGGCGCCGCCCTCGTTGAGCCGGCGCTTGGCGGTTGCTTCGTCGCCCGCGACCCAGTGGAGATTGACCATCGAGAAGAGGCGGTCGGGCTCGAAGGCGACGAATGTGGTTTTGGGCGAGACGATTCCCCCGATCTTGAAGGCGTCGGTTCTGACCTTCTGGAGGGTGATGGCGCAGGTGTTCTCGACGAATGGGAGGCGGTCGATTTTGTTGCGGGTGTCGTCGGAGAGGCCGCGCCATCCGTTGACGAATGCTTCGGGGAAGTCGAGTGAGTCGAGCCAGTCGTCGACGAACGCGGTGCCGAGCGACCAGACGGATGTCATCAGCGAGAGGCCGACCATGAGCGCGCCGGCGGTGAAGCCGTGGCGGAGCGGTGTAGCGCGGATGGTCTCGGGGACGACACGCTTGGGTAACGCGAAGGTGATCGACAGGAGCGCACCGATCGAGCGTGTGACGAGCAGGACGATGGGCACGCCGAGCAGGAAGAAGCCGACAAAGAGCGCGGGGACGCCGACGAATGCGTGGCCCCAGAACGCGGCGGTGGGGGAGTGGACGAGGGCCAGGAAGATGGGGTCGATGGCGATGAGCGCGATCGCGATCGCGGTGAGGACGACGATGGTGCGCCGCGAGGTTGCGTGCGCGCGTGCGGTCATGGCGCCGAGGGGGGAGGCGCGGGAGGCGGTCCAAGCGGGCCAGAGTGCGCCGATGAGTCCGGCGACGGTGGAACCCGCGATGGCGATGGTCAAGCCGAAGGCGGGGACGGCGAGCCCGGCGGGGAGCCGATCAGGGAAGAGTTGGGTGAGGATGTATGTCAGCGCGATGCCGAGTGGGATGCCGGCGAGCGCACCGCACGCGCCGATGATGACCCCGGCGATGAGTTGTGTGGAGGCGAGTTGGGCGCGGGTGCCGCCGATGCACCGGAGGATTCCGAGCTCGCGTTGTCGTTCCTGCACGTTGGTGGTGAGCCCGGTGAGGACGATGAACGCGGCGGCGAGGAACGCCAGGTTCGACATGATGATGAGCGCGAACTGGTTGGCCTTGATCGAGTCGTTCATTCCCGACGTGACGCGCTCGGTGGGTTCGGCGAGCACACCTGTTGGGAGTGATGCGCCGAGGCGCTCGGCGACGGCGTTGGGGTCGGCGTTCCTATTGAGGATGGCTTGAATCTGCGTGAGCATGGCGGCGTAACCGGTGGCTCGTTGCAGGTCGGAGAGCGTGACGACGGCCTCGGGCTTTCGGAACGCCTCGGTGGAGCGGGCGTCGATGATTCCGACCAGCGTCCAGGATTGTTCGGCCCCGAGGGCCGCGAGTTCGATGCGCGTGCCGAGTTCGGCCTGGAGTTGTTCGGCGAGTTTGGCGTCGAGGACGATCTCGGCGTCTCGTTCGACGCGCCGTCCCCGGGAGACTTCGCGTGGGACGATCTGGTATTCGACGGAAGGATCGATGCCGACGCCGACGGCGGCGGTGATCTTGAAGTCGCCGACGAGCCGGAGTTGCAGCGGGCCCTGCGCGGTTGGGGCGGCGAGCCGGACATCGGGTGAGGCGCGGACAATGTCGAGGACGGAGTCGTCGAAACGGCCGGTGCCGGCGTGGCGGACGCGGAGGTCGGCCTTGCCGAGGGCGGAGGTGACGCGCCACTCGAGGCCGGCGTTGAGCGATGCCAGCCCGCATGCGAGAGCGGTGACGAGCGTGGCGCTGAGCGAGACGGCGGCGATGAGCAGTGCGGTCCTGCTACGCCGAGCCGCTAATGCGCTGATACTCAGACGCAAGGTCCGCAGCATTCTTGGCGTTGACTCCGATGGTGGCGCGGATGACGCCGTCGTGAAGGACGAATACCTGTTTGCAGTGAACGGCCGCGGCGGGCTCGTGGGTGACCATCATGACGATCATTTCGCGCTGGTCTGCGAGTTGTCCGAGCACGCTCCAGAGCGCTTCGCTCGAGCGCGAGTCGAGGGAGCCGGTGGGTTCGTCGGCGAGGACGACGCGGGGGGCGAAGATGAGCGCGCGGGCGATGGCGACGCGCTGCTGCTCGCCTCCGGAGAGGGCTTCGGGTCGGTGGGCGTCGCGTCCTTCGGTGACTCCCAAAAGGTTGAGCAGTTCGAGCGCGCGGGCGCGGAGTTCTTCTCGCGGCTTGCCGGCGAGGACACCGGGGAGTTCGACGTTCTCGACGGCGGTGAGCGTGGGGATGAGGTTGAACTGCTGGAAGACGATGCCGATCTGGTCGCGGCGGAAGCGGGTGAGATCGCGCTCGTTCATGGAGTCGATGCGCGTGTTGTTGATCGAGAGTTCGCCGGAGTCGGGCCGGTCGAGTCCGGCCAGAAGGTGCAGGAGCGTGGACTTGCCGGAGCCGGAGGCGCCCATGATGGCGTAGAAACCGGGCTCATCGACGGAGAGGTCGACGCCTCGCAGCGCCTCGACGGAGCGCGACCCGAGCGGGTAGGACTTTCGGACTTGGGCGCATCGGATCATGTGGTGGCGCGGCGCTCCGGTGGTGGCGCTGGCGCACGCGGGCCGCACCGTGAGAAGTGATTGGGGCGATCAGCCCGCGTATTTCTTGTCGTAGGCGGCGGCGTCCATAAGGCCGTTGGCGTCCGCGGGGTTGGCGGCCTTGATTTTGACGAGCCATCCCGCGGCGTAGGGCGCTTCGTTGACGGCGGAGGCGTTGTCGTCGAGCGCCTTGTTGACCTCGACGATCTCGCCCGCGATGGGGGCGTAGATGTCGCTGGTTGCTTTGACGGACTCGACCTCGCCGATCTGATCTCCCTTGGCGAGTTTGGTGCCGACCTTCTTCATCTGGACATAGGTAATGTCGGTGAGTTCATCAACCGCGAACTGGGTGACGCCGATGGTGGCGATGTCTTTGTCGACGCGGACCCATTCGTGGGTGTCGGTGTAGCGGAGGTCGGCGGGGCTTGGCATTGCGGGATTGATCCGGTGATGAGGGGTGCTTACGGGGGACGAACAGGCGACTCATCGTACCCGGTGAGGGGAGCGCGGCAACTCCGGGGCGGGCGTCATTGGTGTCGCCGATCGAAGCATCGGGACCGATGATGATCCACCGAACTTCCACATGAATCCGCGTCAAGAAGCGCGCGACTTTGGGTGCCGCGGCTTGCGTGGGGTTGATCCGATCGGATACTCCCAGAGTCCACGGTGTCCACAGTGCCGCGGACAGCAGATCTTTCTCCCCGCAGAACGGCTCGGTGCCTACCGGGCCGTTCTCCTTTTTTGGACGAGGGCGGGGATGTGAGGGGACGGTTTGGCGTTGGGTGAAGGGTTGGGTACAGTGCCGGGGCCCACTGTTTGGGTGTCCCCCTCGCAATCCCCCAATCCAGGCCCGCATGCTCCTGACCCTTTCTGCAAAGTCGTTTCAGAAAGAGATCCAGTCGCGCCGCAGCGGCTCGATGTCGCTGACCGACCTGCCCAAGCACGCTCACCACGAGCTGGGGCTGAATGGTCTGATCATCCAGACATCGTTGCTTGCGGGATGGGACACGAAAGAGATCGAGCGGCTGCGTGACGCTGCGGACAAGGCGGCGTGCCCGTGCCTGATGCTTGTGGAGGATCGCGAGCATGTGATCGAGTCGCTCGACGACCCGAAGTTCGCGGAGATCGAGGATCGGATGGAGCGCGTGCTCCGGGTCGCGCACCGCCTCGGATGCGCGGGGGTCGCGATGAGCGCGGTGGTGTCGAACAAGCCGGATGCGATCGACGAGGCGGCCGAGGCGCTCAAGAACATCGTGACGCGCGCGGAGCGGCTGGAGCTGAACCTGTTGCTCGCCTCGTGCAAGGGCGTGGCGTCGACACCGGAGGGCGTGACCTCGTTGATCCGGAAGATCGGCGGGTTCCGCATCGGTTCGTACCCCGAGTTCTCCGAGGCGACGAAGTCTCCGGACCGGGACTCGTTCCTGCGGTCGCTCGCGCCGTACGCCAGCGCCATTTCGGCGACGGCGACGGGGGCGGGGGCCAACGGCAAGGGGATCGATGTGGCGTCCTGCCTGCGGGCGATTCGCGCGGTCGGGTATGACGGCACGCTCGCGATCGAGTTTGTCGGGTCGGGCGATCCGACGGAGGGCGTCGCGCAGACGCGGACGATTGTCGAGGGTGTGCTGGAGGAGCCGGCGGTATGACGATGGAGCGCGGGGCTGTCGAGTCGATCGCACCGCCCGACGAGCCGTCGGATCCGGAGACTGACCGACCCGTGCGACGCCTCATTATCGCCATCGACGGTCCGGCGGGCACGGGCAAGTCAACCGTTGCAAGGCAACTGGCGCGCCGGCTCGGCCTGGAGTTTCTGGATACCGGCGCGATGTACCGGGCGGCGGCGGCGATCGCCATCGACGCGCAGGTCAATCTGAACAATGCCGAGGAGATCGTGCGGCGGACGAGCGAGGCGGACCTCCACTTCGACTGGACGACGGATCCGCCGACGCTGCGCGCGTTCGGCAAATCGATCATGCACCGCTTGCGTGACGCGGATGTGTCGGCGGCGGTGTCGCCCGTTTCGGGATTGGCGGCGCTCCGTCGGCTCATGGTCGAGACGCAGCGCCGGATCGGCGAGGCGCACCCGCGTCTCGTTTCCGAGGGGCGGGACCAGGGCTCGGTGGTGTTCCATGACGCGGATGTGAAGTTCTTCCTGCACGCCTCGCCCCGGGTCCGGGCGGAGCGGAGGGCGGAGCAGTTGCGTTCGCTCGGGCGCGCCGCCGATGTGGACAAGATCGAGCGGGAGCTGATCGAGCGCGACGAGCGCGACTCGACGCGCCCTGTCGGGCCGCTTGTGTGCCCGCCCGACGCGATGCGGATTGACACCTCGGCGATGAGCGAGACCGAGGTCGTCGGGCATCTGGAGTCGCTGGTTCGGGGCCATCTGGGCGAGGGGTCCGGCGCCGGGGCCGCCACGCCTTGAGCGCTGCTGGTATCGGATCGTCGGACGCCGCACGCGCGACCTGGTGGTTCGCGTTTTCGCGTCAGATTTGCTTCGTGTTCCTCCGTTTGTTCTACAGGATTCGGCGGAGCGGTTCGCACCACATCCCCGCGACGGGCCCGGTGCTGATTGTCGCGAACCATCAGTCGTATCTCGATCCGCCGATCGTGGGGGCGATGTGCATGCATCGGGCGCTGCACTTTGTGGCGCGAGTGGGGCTGTTCGAGAATCGGTTCTTCTCGTGGCTTATCACTTCGTACAACTCGATTCCGATTCGCGAGAACACGGGGGATATCGCCGCGATGAAAGAGGCGATCCGCCGGCTGGATCGCGGTGCCGCGGTGCTGATCTTCCCGGAGGGATCGCGGACCGAGGACGGGGCGATGACGGAGTTCAAGCGCGGGGTTTCGATTCTTCTGAAGCGGGCGACGTGTCCGGTGGTGCCGATCGCCATTGAGGGCGCGTTCGAGTCGTGGCCGCGGGGCCGGAAGTGGCCCCGGTTGTTCGGCGCGAGGATTGCGGCGCGGGCGGCGCCGGCGATCCCGCACGATGAACTTCTGAAGGACGGGACGGACGCGGCGCTGCGGCGGCTGGAGTCGATCATCGATGAGATGCGGCTGGAGTTGCGCGCGGAGTTGCGCGCGAAGACCAGCGGGAGGTTCCCGCCGGCGGGGCGCGCCGATGGGCCGAGCTATTCGTCGTCGGTTTCGTCCAGCGCTGAGCCGGGGCGGACGGAGTAGACGCCTTCCCAGTCGGTCGTGAGGCGCCAGACAATGAACTGCGTGTTCTCGAAAGCGATCTCGTCGGTCGGGCGAGGCGAGAGGGCGGAACTCCTGCGTGAGATCATCAGCGTGCCGGCGGGCGGGTCGACAGCGCGGAGGGACGGATCGGTGTCGTCGGCCCAGCGGGCGATGGCGGGCCACGCGCTGCGCATGAGATAGAGCTGCGCGCCGAGCGTACGCGAGCGCGGGTTGATGCAGAAGTCGGCGTCGGGGTGTGTGCGCACGAACTCGCGGAGCTCGCCCCAGTGGCGTGGGATCGGGTCGTGGGGGGCGATCCCGATGAGCGCGATGATCATCGCGACTGTCGGCGCGGCGAGGGCGAGACGAATGACCTTGGTGCCTTCCCAGAAGGATGCGGGGACGGCGCGGGCGAGCCACAGCCCCGAGAGGAACGATGCGAATGGGTACGCGGGGATGAGGTAGCGACCTGCCTTGTCGGAGGAGACGGAGAGCATCGCGATCCACCCGAGCGTGAATATGAGCGAGAGCATGCCGAGGCGCTGCTCGGGTTTGCGCAGTTGTTCGCCCCGGAGGAGCGGGAGACCCAGGAGGAAGGTGATGAGCCAGGGCCAGTAGGTGGAGGCGAGTTGCTCGATGTAGTCCCACCACGGGCGCGAGCCGTGCGCATCGGTGGTGACGCGATCGACGATCTGCGATCCGAAGTACTCGGCGGTGAAGGCGTCGCCGTGGAGGGAAATCATCGAGAGGTGCCACGGGAGCGCGATGATGACGGCGACGATGGCGATGAGGGCGAGCGAAGTGAGCGCGCGCCGCTCGCGGATGACGGCGAGCCAGATGGCGAAGAAAGGGAGGGCCGCGAGGGCGATGAGCGGCTTGACCATGAGCCCAGCGCCGAGGAACAGGCCGGCGGCGATGGACCATCGGAGTGCACGCTTCGAGCCGAGCCCGGCGGCGAGCGCCCACGCGCTGCCGGTGATGCACAACGCCAGCCAGAGGTCGAGCGAGATGGAATGCATCGCGCGGAAGTATTCGAGGGTGAGCGCCAGGACGACGCCCGAGGCGAGTGCGGCGCGATGACCGGCGAGCCG
Organism: uncultured Phycisphaerales bacterium; assembly: GCA_937879825.1. Classification (GTDB taxonomy): domain Bacteria; phylum Planctomycetota; class Phycisphaerae; order Phycisphaerales; family UBA1924; genus JACKHC01. The sequence goes on along the minus strand of CALFMQ010000029.1, from coordinate 2,409 downwards.
GCGTGCGGTATCGACCGTCAGCAGGACCGTCGCCAGCGCGACGAAGAATGAAGGGATGCGAGAGACCCAGAGTTCCGGGCCGAGGAGGTGGAGGAAGAGGCCGTGGACCCAGAATGCGAGCGGCGGCTTGTTGAAATAGAGCTGATCGCCCGCGTGGAGCGTCCACAGGGAGCCGGAGTCGAAGGCGAACTTGGAGACGGCGGCGTAGAGCGGGTTGTCCACGCGCCAGAATCCGGCGTTCACGCCGGGGATGAATGTGGCCAGCAGGAGCGCGGCGGGGATGAAGTAGGCGCGGAGCGGGGCGCGATGTGGTTGTTCACACTCGGGCATCGGATGGAGTGTACGGGGGCGCTATGCAAAGCGCCCGCATACCGGCGGCTGCCCCGAGACGTCATCAGGGACAGCGATTACCAGTATGCGGGCGCGCCGGGACCGGCAGCGGGAAACTCACGCCACGGTGAGGATCGAGTTCACCGGCGTCGGCGGCTCGCGCAGATCCCCCCAACCACCAGGAGTGCCGAGGAGGCGGGCGATGGCACCACTGCCATCGATGTGATGATCGCGCCGCCGCCGATGGCGCCGAGGGGTGAGGCGGCTCCTGTCATCAGGTTGATCGTCCAGAAGGTGGACTGGCTGCTGGCCTCATCGAGAACCGCGGCATAGGCGATTCCGGTGCCGCCCGAGATATCGAACGTGAGGATGTCCCCGAGATCGGCGCCGAGTGAGCCAACGGTCGCGAGTGTGCCGGCGCTGTTGGCTTGCGTGACAAGGATGTCCAGGCCGGTATCGATTCCGTACAACTGGGTCGACATGGCGCCGGCGAACGAGTTGGTGTACGCGGAGCCGACGACATTGGGGTCTGCGCCGAAGTTGGGATCGCCCGCGCCGTAGAAAAGGGATGTCACCTGCGTCGAGGTGCCGTCGTTGGGGTTGAGCACGAGGTTCTGGTTGGTTTCGCTCACGACGCGGATTCGGTCGATCGTGGGATTGAAGTCGAACCCGAACGATGAGCCGTTGAGGCCGGGTGAGAAGCCGCCCGCGCCGACGAGCGTTGCGACGCCGGTCATGGTGTTCACGGTGTAGAGGTTATTGAATGACCCCAGGGCGTACAGCTGGCCGGTTGCCGGGCGGAAGTCGATGCCGCGGAGTTCCTCGTTGGCGGCGAGCCCGTTGATCGCGGCGCCGAAGGTGACATTGCTCGGCGTCGCGCTGTCCCATGTGACAAGTGTCTGGTTGAGTGTGACGCCGTAGACCTGCTCGGCGTTGGTCGCGGAAGCGCATACCAGCGTGACTCCGATGGCGGCGCCGGCGGTCAGTTTCACGATTTGATTGCTTTTCATCTCTGTCTCCCTTTTGATCCTGTGTCGCTTCGTCGATTGCCATGAAGGCGCAGGACATCCGTACACATGGGTGCCCATGCGTTTCTGGCACTTCACGGTCCCTCTGACGCGGACCGATCCCGGACGCAGGGATTACGCCGGTTTGCTCTGGCGCGATTCAGGGATGCAGGAAAATCTCGCTCGATCGGGCTTGGTCGAGGGATCGGGGCTATATTCCACCCTGATGCAACGACCTGACCAAGCCCCAAGGTTGCTTGAGAGGATCGCTTCGGGTGATCCGGCGGCGGTCCGCGCGGTGATCGAGGAATATGGCGACCTGGTGTGGTCGCTGGCGCGCCGGTTTACGAGCAGCGATGCGGACGCGGAAGATGCGGTGCAAGATATTTTTACGATGCTCTGGCGCAAGGCGGGGGTCTACGACAGATCCCAGGGTGCCGAGATTACATTCGTGTCGCTCTTGGCCCGTCGTGTATTGATCGATCGGTGGCGGCGGTCGGGCCGCCAGATCAAGTCGATCCCGTTGAACGCGAACCATGACGCGGCCGCGCCGTGGGTTCATGATGACGAGTCAATTCGTCTGGCGGCCGAGGCGTTTGAGGAACTCGAGGACGATCAGAAGACCGCGATTCGTCTGTCGATCTGCTTTGGTCTGACTCATGAGATGATCGCGGAAGCGACCGATACACCCGTGGGCACGGTCAAGACGCGGATTCGGCGTGGGCTTGCGCTGGTCCGTGATCGATTGGGCACGCTTGTTCCTGTGGGCAGCGGGAAAGGAGGCGCCGTATGAGCAACGAGCACATGCCATTCGGTCACGACGATCGTTTCGCGGATCGCGCCTCCGGCGACTCGGCCTCGCCTCGCGATCTGCGCGAGGTTTCGGACATGGATCGGGCGGCGGCGTCGTTGCACGCCGGCATTTCGCCGCACGACAAGATGCCCGAGCCGCTCAGGAGCCGCCTCATCGCGGAGGGTGAGGCGATCGTCGCGGCGCGGAGCGGGCGGCCCATCACGCGGAAGCCGGCGATCGGGGCGTGGTTGGCTGCTGCTGCGGCGATCGCGTTGGCTT
>CALFMQ010000028.1 GCA_937879825.1 uncultured Phycisphaerales bacterium | reverse complement strand
GCGGCGGTGGCGAACATCATTAACCGCGGGTACGAGCAGCGGCAGGACCTGGTGACGGAGATCGTCGAGGACATGCCGCTGGACGACCGCGCGATCGAGCGGGCGGCGTCGAGCGTGGGCGGCGCGACGGACCTGCTGCAGCTGGCTCGGCAGACGCCGGTCATTCGGCTGGTGAACATGATGTTGTTTGAGGCGCTGCGCCGGCGCGCCAGCGATGTGCATATTCAGCCGCTTGAGAACAAGCTGGTGATTCGGTTCCGGATCGACGGGATGCTGGTGGACTCGTTCAGCCCGCCGTTGTCGCTGGCGCCGGCGATCAGTTCGCGTCTGAAGGTGATGGCGGAGCTGGATATCGCGAACCGGCATTCGCCGCAGGACGGTCAGACGACGGTGCGGATCGGATCGCGGAAGATCGATATTCGTTTGTCGTGCGTGCCGACGATCTACGGCGAGCGGTTGGTGCTGCGTTTGCTCGACCAGAGCCAGACGCAGTTGTCGCTCGATGCGCTGGGGATGGTGGCGGCGATGCAGGGCGACCTGGTGGAACTGATCAATCGTCCGAACGGGATGATTCTGGTGACGGGCCCGACGGGATCGGGCAAGACGACGACGCTGTACGCGGCGATGGAGAAGCTCGATCGCACGACGAAGAATGTGATGACGATCGAGGACCCGGTGGAATACCACCTCGAGGGCATCGCGCAGGTGCAGGTGAATGTGAAGCGGGGGGTGACATTCGCGTCGGGGCTGCGGTCTTTGTTGCGGCAGGACCCGGATGTGATTCTGGTGGGTGAGATTCGCGACGAGGAGACGGCGCGCTTGGCGGTGCAGGCGTCGCTCACGGGGCACTTGGTGCTTGCGACCTTGCATACGAACGATGCGCCCAGCGCGATCTCTCGTATGCAGGACATCGGGATCGAGCCGTACCTGATTACTTCGTCGCTCTTGGCGGTGCTGGCGCAGCGGCTCTTGCGGAAGTGCTGCGACAAGTGCCACAGCGTCGGTGAGGTGGACGGCGTGCGTTGCGAGAAATGCTTCGGGACGGGGTATAGCGGGCGGGTGGCGATCTACGAGGTGATGAAGATCTCGGACTCGATCCGGCGGATGACGCTCGAGACGGCGGACGCCGTGCGGATTCGGTCGCTGGCGCTGGAGGAGGGGATGCGCCCGATGTTCGAGGACGGGATGGACAAGGTGCGCCGCGGTTTGACGACGGAGCACGAGCTGTCGCGTGTGCTGGCGTAAACGGAGCCGGATGTGAGCGCAGCGCTGCTACAGAGTTATGTGTACCAGGCGGTGAAGCCGAGCGGTCAGAAGTCGTACGGCTTCAAGTCGGCGTCGGACGAGTCGTCGCTGGCGGAGATTCTGCGTCGGGACAACCTGCTGTTGCAGCGCGCGTGGCGCTTGCCCGGTTCGGGGTCGATGCCCAGGGGCATGTCCACGAAGGATGAGGTGGCGCTGAACGAGCAGTTGGAGACGCTTCTCACGCGGGGCGTGTCGCTCGTTGAGGCGCTGGAGGTGTCGGCGACGGTGGTGAGCGCGGAGTGCCGCCCCCGGGTGGAGAAGCTGCGAGAGATGGTTTCGGCGGGGACGGGCTTTGCGGGGGCGTGCCAGCAGGTGGGCGGGTTCGACGATGTGACGATCGCGGTGTACCGGGCCGCGGAGCGGACGGGTGATCTTGGATCGGCGGCGGGGCGGCTGTCGGAGGCGGCGCGGCGGAAGCAGACGATCGCGGCGCGGGCGGTGACGGTGATGATCTACCCGGCGGTGATCTTCACGGTGAGTATTCTGCTGTTCACGGGCATTTTGATGTTCCTGGTGCCGATGATCGCGGGTCAGATTCGCGAACTGGGCGGGACGATTCCGTGGTTCAGCGAGTATGTGTTCTCGGTGGGGGAGTGGATGCGTGCGCACATGGCGGCGGTGCTGCTGGGCGCGGGCGGGGCAATCTTTGTGATCGTGGCGCTGCGCGCCAAGATTCTGGAGGGGCTCGGGTGGTTGGGGCGGCTGGTGCCGGTGATCGCGAACCTGATGATCACGGTGGAGATGGCGCGGTTTTTCTCGGTGATGGCGGCGATGACGCGGTCGGGCGTGCCGCTGGCCGAGGCGCTTGCGGGCGCGACGGGGGTGATCTCGGACTCGAACCTGCGCGGGCAGTTGGACAAGTTGCGGCGGGGCCTGGTGGAGGGCGGGACGTTTCGGACGCTGATCGAGGAAGTGGACGCGATGCCTCTGGCGACGCGGCGGCTGCTGATCGCGGGCGAGCGGGGGGGTGATCTGGAGTCGGTGTTCGATGCGCTGTCGGGGGACATGTCGACGGAGGTTGAGCGGAAGGCGACGCGGCTTCTGGCGATGCTGGAGCCGGCGGCGATTCTGGCGATGTTCGCGTTATTGGCGCCGCTGATCATGGCGATCGCGATTCCGCTGATGACGATCCGCACCCAGGTGGGTCAGTGATGGTAGAAGTGATGGCTGACGCGCAGGGGCTGGGAACCGGTCGGCCTATAATCAAGGTTTACCAACGAGCCGATGGCGCCATGCCTGATATGGAGATGCCCACGATGTCAGTCTGCAAGAAGCGAAGTGTGCGGCGCGGGTTCACGCTGCTGGAGATGATGGTGGTGCTGGTGATCATCGGATTGCTGGCGGGCGTGGTGGCGATCAACCTGGTTGGTCAGGCCGACAGTGCGCGTGCGGAAACGACGAAGCAGAAGATGATCACGATCCGCGGCGCGGTGGACCAGTTCTACATCCAGCAGAGCCGATACCCGGTGAGTCTGGCGGAACTCGTGCAGTTGAACATGGTGGTGCAGAGCAAGCTGGATGACGCGTGGAAGCAGCCGATCTATTACATGTCGCCGGCGGCGAACGGGAGCGCGTATGTGCTGATCTCGTTCGGCAAGAACAAGCAGGACGACGGCGGCGCGGGGGACGACATCTATGTCTACCCGGAAGCGGAGTAAATACCGTTCGGCGCGGGGGCTGACCTTCCTGGAGATCGTCGTGTCGGTCGCGACGCTCTCGATGGTCGCGGGCGTGATCGTGGGGACGGTGTCGTTCTTCAAGAACGCGACGATGCTGGAGCGGCACCGGCTCAATGCGACGGAGGTCGCCAACCGCGTGATCCTGACGAAACTGGATCAGCCCAAGTGGCGTCCGGGCGCGATGAACCGGAAGTTCACGATTAATGGGTTCCGGTACGCGTTCAACATGGATGTGGACCTCTTTGAGTTGGGCGCGGACGAGGCGAAGCTGAGCAGTCTGAGCGATGCGGACTTGAATGCGCGCATCTCGCACATGGAGCAGATCACGGTGACGGTGGCGCTGGATGAGCCGGGTTCGAGGTTGTCGGGTGTGCCGCTGGCGACGCTGGTGCGGGTGCGCGACCCCCGGAAGATGGACTCGAGCCGTGTGCTGGAGTGGGTGACGGACCTGCTGAGTCCGGCGGACGAAGAGGATGACGGCGGGGAGGAGCGCTAGCGATGCGGGCGCGTGCGGGCGGGTTCACGCTTCTGGAGGTGATGCTCTCTCTGGCGCTTGCGGCGCTGGTGGTGAGCGGCGTGTTCGGCCTGCTCGGGCTCATGAACAACCAGATGCGTGTGTCGGAGGCGACATTCGCGGACACGGGCGGGTTGTACCGGACGCAGACGGTGGTGCGGCGGGCGCTGCAGACGATGATCGCGGGGGAGCCGACGGCGCTGGATGCGGGCGGCGGCGATGCGGGCGATCTCGACCCTGAGAATGACGATGTGGACGCGGACCTGGATGCGCTCCGCGCCGATCTGGAGAGTGTTGTCGGGGCTGCGGACGCGGCGTCGATCATGGACCGGCGTTCTGAGTTGCTGCTGCCGCACTTTGAGTTGGCGTGGGACGATCCCGAGCCGGGCGTTGTGGTGCCGGTGGTCGAGGTTGTGGTGCTCGAGTCGCCCGTGCCGGTGGACACGAGTGATATGGGGGATGCGGAGCGGGAGATGACGCTGCGCGACTCGGCGGTGGAGTCGTACCGCGGGATGTTCGAGGTCGCGCGGGATGACCTGGTGCCGGAGCGGTGGAACCTGCGGTGGACGCCGATCGATCCGCCGATGCGCCCGATGGTTTTGATTCGGGATGTGATTCCGGAGTCGGTGGCGTGGATGGTGCTCCCGCTCAAGCGGGAAGAGGGTGCGCGGGACCCCTGGGTGACGGGCGTGTTCGCGGCGTACCTGGCGGAGGACTTCCCGCTGGCGGTGCGGTTGGTCTTCAGGACGAACAGCGGCGCGCAGGCGGACTGGGTCTTCGAGGTGGCGGTGGCGGAGGTGACGCAGTGAAGCGCGCTACGGGTCCGATGCGGCGCGGGTTCACCTTCCTGCTGGTGCTGGGGCTCTTGGCGCTGGCGGTGGTGCTGACGGGCGTGATGCTGGAGCGGCAGCGGACGCAGGGGGCGATCGTGCAGATGCAGATGGAGAACATCGAGCGGCATCACGAGTTGCTCAGCGTGCGGGACATCGCGCGGCGGTGGTTCCAGGAGTCGACGAGCGATGAGGACCTGCTGATCTGGTCGGCGACGGGCGAGGTGGCGACGGCGATCCGGATGCCGGGGGGGCAGGTGTACCAGGTGCGGGTGTCGGACGGTCAGGGGACGGTGTGCGCGCGGATGGACAAGGCGGATCGGCTGGGGATGCGGGATCGGCTGCTGGAGATTCTGCGGCGATTGCCGGAGGGGCGGCCGGACCTGATCCGCAAGAGCGGGCCGATTCAGATTAGTTTCAACGGCGCGGCGTCGGAGGTGATCGACGCGCTGGCGCAGGAAGATGTAGACATGGCCGGGGCGATGCACCGGCTCCGGGCGGCGGGGGTCGCGGACCGGGAGGCGTTCATCACGGCGATGGAGTCGGCGGGGCTGAACTCCGAGGACTACGCGTGGGCGCTGGACCTGCTGGCCTTCAAGCCGGTGCTGTGGCGGCTCCGGATCGATGTGTTTGAGGGGGACGATGAGCCGCGGGAGTACACGGTGCTGGTGGAGCGCCGGGTGAATGTGGCGTATGTGTACGAGTGGCGGTCGATTCCGATGGAGACCTTCGTGCCGGCGGCGGGCGATGACCCGAACTCGCTGGCGGGGGCCGATGATCGGGTTGACGGTTCAGCGCGGAGACGGTGAACGGCCGACATTGATTTGGAGGAGGCGGTTTGTCTGGATTGGCGTCCATGGGGTTCTGGAAGTTCGCGCCGCTGGTGGCGATGGGCGGTGTTGCGCTCGCGGTGGGGGCGTGGATCGTGCCGATCCCGGGGATGGGCGCTTCGGCGGGCGATGTGGATGGCGGGGGCGGGATCGTGACGCCGCCGGTGCAGGTGAACGCAAAGGTGCTGCCGAAGATTCCGGAGCATGACTGGTCGGCGCTGTACGGGACGCTGATGGAAGTGCGGACTCCGTACCCGACATCGACGGAGACAGAGGGCGATGAACCGCCGCCCCCGCCGCCGCCTCCGCCGAATGATCTGCTGGATGGCTGGCACTTTGCGGGGACGGTCACGGACTCTGACGGCGTGCTGGCGATCGTTTCGGTGGATGGCGATCAGCGCTACTTCCGGATCGGGCAGATCGTGACGCTTAAGGATGGCGTAACGACGGCGGAGATCGTGGGGGTGGCGTCGGACCATGTGATGGTGCGCGTCGAGGCCGTCGATCGGAAGGTGACATCGGACGGGGCGCTGCATGATGCGCGAACCCCCGCGGTGCGCCGTGGCCGGACTGTGCAGCCGAATCGTTCGCGGCCGGGCGGTGGTTCGTGAGCGGCGCGTGCTGCGTGATCAAGGCGGATCTGTCGCGTGTGGTCGTGGTGAGCGATCAGGGCGCGGATGCGTGGAGCGCGAGCGACCTGTCGGCGGGTGATGCGCCGACGGCTGGGATTCTCTCGGCGCGGGCGCGGACGGCATCGGATTGGGCGGTTTCGCTGGCGGGCGTGCGGAAGAAGCTGGGCGTTGTGTGCGTGGATGTCGAGGACATCCGGTGCCGATGGGTGCGCGCGACGGGTACGGCGGCGCCGATCGTGAGCGCGGCGACGCGGGGGCTGGATCAGGACTGGGAGGCGGCGGTGCTGCCCGAGCGGGTGGAACCGATCCTCAAGGATGATGGTTCGGCTTTCGGGAAAGAGGCGGGGGGCGCGGGTGTTGCGGTGCTGACGGTTGCGGATGCGCTGCCGCGGATCTTTCTGGATGAGATGGACAAGCGGGGCGTGCGCGCGGGGGAGGTGATGTCCCTGTGGCACGGGATGGCGCGCGCCTGGGACGAAGGCAAGGACGGGCGGCTCGTGTGCGTGCTGCTGGGTACGAACGATGGGCGGTTGATCTGGTCGTGGTCGCGCGGCGGGCGGCTGCTCGCGGGCGGGAGCGCGCCGATCGCTTCGGGCGTTGGTGAGGATGAGGGGGGTTCGCCCGAGGCGCGTGCGGCGCGGCGGATTTCGCTCGACTGGCTCACATGGAGCGTGCAGCTGGGGTTGTCGCCGGATGTGGTTGTGGCGGTGGGGGCGGTTGCGGGCCGAGCTGCGGGCGCGCTGGGCGAGCAGTGGGACGGCGTGGCGCTCTCGACGGTTGATGCAGAGGACGCGGTGGGCGCGACGATGGCGCGGCTGGTGCGCGGGTCGAGCGGCGATGCGGGTGATGCGCGGCAGGTGCTGGTCGGATTGACTGGCCGGCCGACGCGGGCGACGCGGAGCGCATATCGGTGGGGCGCGCTCGGGCTTGCGGCGCTTGCGGTAGCGGCGATCGGCGTCGGGGTCCGGCTGTCGGGCGAAGCGGGGAAGATTCGCGAGTCGGCGAATGTGGTCGGTGAGGAGTCGAAGCAGCGCGTGGTGGCGCGGTTCGCGGGGGCGGAGTCGCAGCCGAGTATTGATTTGTATTTGCAGCAGCAGGTCGCGAAGTTGCAGCAGGGCGCGAAGTTCCAGCCGCCGGCGGACCCCGCGCCGTTCTACGAGGAGTTGGAACGGTTGATCGGCGTGATCGGCGGATTGAACGGTGTGAAGCTGCAGAGCGTGACGCTAGGGCCGACGGGGACGACGAGCGAGTTTACGGTTGAAGTCCCGGATACCCGGACGGGCGAGGAGTTGAAGAAGGCATTGCGCGAGACGCCGATGGCGGTGGCGTGGAGCGAGCAGCGGTCGATCGGCACGAGTCGTTCGAGCGAAACGACGATGGTTTTCAGGGGGCAGTTCTGATGACGGTGCCGCCGCCTAATCGGAGGACGAGCGACGTGGAGCGCCAGTTGGCGGCGATGGCGTCGTCGCGCGAGCGGGCGAACAACCCGGTCTCGTTCTTGGTTCTGGGGGTGCTGGCGCTGGTTGTCGGGCTCGGGTTCCTGGGGTGGTCGGCGCTGTCGCTGGGCGGGGCGCGGTCGGAGCTGCGGGAGGCGGAGTCGCGGGCGCAGCGGTGGGATCAGTATCTGGCGACGATCGGATCGCTCTCGCAGAGCGCGCCGGATATCCGGCGTCTGTACCCGATTCTCGGGTTCATCAAGAGCGATCTCGAGGATATCCGCGATGAGATTTGGGCGAACGAACTGCCGACGGTGATTGTCGGCTCGCACCAGCGGAAGCGGGTGATCATGGAGACCGATCTCGAGCAGTTTGAGATCGATGTGAATGTGCAGGGCGGGCAGGGGGTGGAGCTGGATCGGCTCTTGTTGTTCATTGATCGCGCGATGATGAAGTACCAAGACCGGCCCGCGTTCGTTTCTCAGTTGACTCTGCGGCCCATGCCGTCGAGCCCGAAGTGGAGCGGGACGGTGAAGTTCGGGAACTATCAGATCACCGATGATTTTGCGAAGGGCGCACCATGAAGGCGACCGCGTTGATGGCATTGATTGTGGCGACCGGGTGCGCGTGCGGCGTGGTCGGGTGCGGTGGCGGCCAGCGCGTGGGCGGGGCCGATGCGCAGGACGACATCGCGCAGCGGATGGCGCGCGCGGTTCGATTGGCGGAGCAGGGTGATCGCGCCGAGGACCCGGCGCGGGCGTTGTCGTACTACGATCAGGCGATCGGTGAGTACGAGGAACTGGCGCAGGCGTGGAACGGGCGTGGCGTGGCGCTGATGTCGCTGGACAGGTATCTGGAAGCGGCGGAGTCGTTCCGGCGCGCGGGCGACCTGTGGCCCGATGATCCCCGCCCGCTCTACAACCTGGGTCTTGCGTACTACAACCGGCGGTACTTCGATGTGGCGCGCGAGCAGTTCGTGGAGGCGATCCGCAGGTCGCCCAACCACTTGCCCTCGCTTCGGGCGGCGATCGAGTGCGATCGGGTGCTCAGTGGCGGCGATGAGGCGACGCTGGATTGGATCGAGCGGGTGCTGATGTCGGATGTGAATCCCGAGGAGCGGGACGATCTGACGCTGTTCCGGCTGAAGGTGCAGAAGCGCCTGGCGGATGAGAAGCGGGCCATGGCGGGGTAAGGCGTCGGTTAGCGCCGCGTCAGGAATGGCGTGTCGGGGCGTGTCGGTTATTGACCCCGCCCGCTTCGGGGGTGAGAATGATCGTGGCTGAGATCGAGTGAGACGCCGGCGGCCCCGGCGTCGACGCTGTTGGCGTCGGCGGATGGGATCGGCGACCGGAGGAGGTACCGGGATGAGGTTCCGCGGCTCGACCGCGATTGTCGCGTTGATGGCCTGCGCCGGATCGGCGTTCGGCCAGGACAGTGTCTCGCGCACGCCGGGCGTTGTGGACTCGCTGTCGCCGTATGCGGCCCAGAGCGTGCGGTACGCGGTGGACCTGATTCCTCTTGTGTCGAGTTGGGGGAAGTCGTACGCGTTTGCGCCGGTGCTGAAATCGAGCGCCGGGCCGGTCGAGTGGGGGTTGGCGCAGGCGAACGGCGCTTCGGGCGCGAGCGCGGACCAGCGGATTGGCGTGATGAACACGGGGGGCGGCTACGCGGTGTGGGGGAGCGCGGGGCAGGGCGTGCATCCGGCGAACAATGAGGCGCCGGGCATGGTCTCGGTGCCCTCGTTTGATCGGGTGTTCGCGCTGGCGCTCAATGATGTGGGGACGCTCGCGACGAATGTGATCGTGGGAGAGATCGGGCAGCGATCGGACGAGCCGGGGCGGTTGTTCGTGACGCGGCGCGTGGCGGTCTCGAGCCGCGCCTCGGCGCTGGCGCATGACAGCGCGACATTGTCGATCGGGAGCGTGGATGCGCACGGGAATGTGACGGTCCGGGCCGACGACTTCAATGCGCACGCCAAGAGCACGGTGCACGGCGATCTGGTGGCGCGTGTGGACACGGCGGCGCGGTCGGGGGCGGTGAACGCGCTGTTCTACAACAGGCCTCCTGGCGCGCACGGCGCGACGGATCCGGGCGCGACGACGATCGCCTTTGAGAGCGACGAGCAGGTTGTGAACACGCCGACCTCGGTGCCGGAGTCGATGGGCGGGCCGACGGCGCTGATGCACGATTTCTCGATCGAGCATCTGGCGGAGGGCGGCGTCGTGACCGGCGCGCACCTGGGGGGCGGGGTCGATGCGCACCGCGGGAATCCGGCGTTTTTTGACTGGAACTACCTCGGCGGCGTCGGGGCGGTGTCGTCGCTGGGGCGGTCGGTCGCCGGCGGCAAGGCGGACGCGATCAATATCTACAGCGTCGATGTGAACGGCGCGGTGTCGGGCGTTCGAGCGGAGCGGCTGCCCGCATCGGTGAGTGATCCGACGACCGGGTTCACCGTCAATCAGAACGA
>CALFMQ010000027.1 GCA_937879825.1 uncultured Phycisphaerales bacterium | reverse complement strand
TGTCGCTGTTCGGCGTCGGCCTGATCGCCGCCGCCCGCCGCCGCCGCTAATCGCGGCACGTACTCGTGTGAATCCTCTGGGCCCGGCTCCTCCGATGGAGCCGGGTCTTTCTTTTCACTTGTGCCGCGCACCGTCCGGGGTATGGTTCGTCGGTCCGTTCCCGCCCCTCAACCCGCTGTACCCGCCCCGTATCTGGAGCCCGCCCCCATGCGTACCGATCGCGTGCCCGCCGCCATTCTCGCCCTCTCACTCGCCGCCACCGCCGGCGCAACCACCTATTCCACCGACATCGCCGGCAACATCCCGGACAACGACGCCGTCGGCTTCCTCTCGCCCATCGCCGTCCAGGACTCCTTCCCCATCACCTCCATCAAGGTCACCATCCGCGGCCTGCAGCACAACTACTCCTCCGACCTCACCATCACACTCAAGCACGCGGGCGTCAGCTCCGAAACGATCCTCGTCTCCAATCTCAACTCGGGCGAGGACGCCGACTTCGATGGCGACTACGCCTTCGCCGACTCCGGCGCGAGTCTCTCCGCCGTCGCCGGCCCAATCTGCTGCACCGACAACATCCCCTCGGGCACCTACACCGCGACAATCAGTCTCGACGCCAAGTACATCGGCGAGAACGCGCACGGCGCGTGGGTCCTCCGCATCTACGACGACGACTTCCTCGTCGCCGGATCCTTCGCATCATGGGAGATCGAACTCGGCGGCGGCCCGGACTGCCCGCCCGGATTCGATGGCGATGTCAATCACGACAACATCGTGAATGTCGACGATCTCAACATCATCCTCGGCAACTGGGGACGCCAGTGCCAGTAGGCGCTCGACCTTACCCGAACAACCCGTAACGGATGATGCACCACGCCGCACGCACGCCGTCGCGCGCCCGAATCTTCTTGCCCTCGGCGTAGGTCCGCCCCGCGTAGGACACCGGCACCTCGAAGATGCGCAGCGGCTTGCCGTCAACCCGCATCCGCGCCAACCGCGCCACCATCTCCGGCTCGATCCCGAAGCGGTCTTCCTTGGTCCCAAGCCGATCCGCCACCTCACGCGTGAACGCCTTCGTGCAGCACTCGATATCCGTCAGGTTCAGATTCGTCACCATGTTGCAGAGCGTCGTGATCGCGCGATTCGCGATCGAATGCCAGTAATACAACACGCGGTGCGTCTGACCCAGGAACCGCGTGCCCAGCACCGCGTCCGCCCGCCCATCCAGGAGCGGCCCGAGCACCCGCGCGTGATCCGCCGGGTCGTACTCCAGGTCCGCATCGTGAATCAGCACGAAGTCCGCGCCGCGCTCGCCGACCCGCGCGGCCCGCTCCATCCCCGCTCGAATCGCCGCACCCTTCCCCCGATTCGGCTTCAGATGCACCACCACCAGTTCTTCGTGCTCGGCATCAAGCCGATCCAGAATGCCCCCCGTCCCGTCGGACGATCCGTCGTCCACAGCAATGATCGTGCGCTCGATCCCCGCAGGCGCCGGGCAATCCCGCAACGACCCGATCGCGCGCTCCACCAGCGCCGCCTCGTTATAGACCGGCACGATCACCGCAAGCGTGCGACTCGGGCTCATGGTCCTAGCGTACCTATTCCGCGTCGATGCCGAAGAACGCCCGCGTGTTCCGGTTGATCTGCGCGTGGAACTCGTCCCACGCCATCCCGCGCAGGCCCGCAAGGAACTCCGCCGTCACCCGCGAATGCCGCGGCTCACATGGCCTTTCCCCCCGGTGCGGCGCGGGCGTGAGGAACGGCGCATCCGTCTCCACCATGATGCGCTCGATGGGCGTCAACTTCGCCGCCTCCGCCACCTCCGGCGCGTTCTTGTAGGTCACCACGCCCGTGAACGACACATACGCCCCGAAGTCATTGATCCGCCGCATATCCTCGGGCGAACCCGTAAAGCAATGAAACACGAACCGCTCCGGCGCGAACGAGGTCCGCTCGAGAATCGGGATCAGTTCCTCGAACGCCTCCCGGCAGTGCAGCACGATCGGCTTGTCCAGCCGCGCGGGGTCCTCCGCCGCCAGCGCCCCGAGAAACGCCAGCTGATCCGACAGCACCCGATGCTGCGTCTCCCGATGCCCCCCCGTGTAATGATTGTCCAGCCCCAGTTCCCCCCACGCCACGCACTTCGGGTCCCGCCCCGCCACCCGGAGGTTCTCCCACAGGTGCGGCCCCTTGTGCGAATACAACGGGTGCACCCCCGCGCTGCACCACACCCGATCATGCCCCCGCGCGATCGCCAGCGCCTCCAAGCAGTCCACCGTCGTGGTCGAAATCGTGATCGCCCCCGTGACACCCGCCGCCCGCGCATCGGTAAGAACCGTGTCCAGACGACCGGCAAAGTCGGGGAAAGTCAGATGGCAATGCGTGTCGATCATCGGGGGCGGTAGTGTATGTCGCGTGCCCCCCGCAATCCGTGGAGACTCGAAGTGAAGAATCGCACAACCCTGCTCGCCACGCTGCTCACCACACTCCTCGTCCACGCGCTCGCCCCCAGAGCCCGCGCCGAAGAGAAGCCATACGAGCGCTGGTACGTCACGCAGATGGACGGCAAGAAAATGGGCTGGATGCGCGAGTCCCTCGAAATCACCCCCGAGGGCTACCTCACCGCGATGGAGATGAACCTCCGCATCGGGCGCGGCCCCGGCGCGGTCGCCGTCGTCCTCCACAGCGAGTTCCTCGAAACCCGCACCGGCGAGCCCATCCGCATGATCGCCAAGTCCCAGATGGGCTCATCCCAGAGCTCAACGCTCTACGAGTTCGGCGAAAGCGAAGTGCGAGTCGAAGAGCGCAGCGCGGGCCAGGAACTCTCGCGCACCGCCCCACTCCCCGCGGGCGAGTGGCTCACACCCGTCGAGGCCGAGCAATATGTCCACGCCCGCCTCGAGGCCGGCGCCAAAACCATCGTCGTCCGCTCCGTCGATGCCCTCACCGGCCTCACTCCGACCACCATGACCATGACCGTCGGCAACCAAACCACCGTTCACGCCATGGGCAAGTCCGTGCCCGCGATCGAAATGGGAATCGAGCTCGACACCACGCCGGGTGTCACGCAGACCGAGTTCGTTGATCTCGACGGCAACCTCGTCCGCTCCGTCACCGACCTCGGCGGCCTGAGCGTCACCATCCTCGCTTCCGACAGGCAAACCGCGCTCGCCGAGTTTGACGCGCCCGAGATGATGGCCTCCACGCTCATCAAGGCCGACCGCAACCTCGACGACAACATGTTCTCCCGCCGCGCATCATTCATCGTGCGCACCGAGAAGAACGGCCTGCCCGATCTCGTCGAAGGCGGCGCACAACGCGTCCAGCGCCTCGACGAAAACGCCGCGCGCGTCTCCGTCAACATCGACGACCCCGTCGATGTCGAGTCCGCCGAGGTCAACCCCGACGACTACCTCAAGGCGACATCCGCCGTGAACTGGCGGGACCCCATGATTCAGGAGATCGCCGCACAAGCCGTCGAGGGCACCGCCGATGCGCCGCTCGTGCAGGCCCAGGCCATCGTCCGCTTCGTCTCGAACTACATCAGCGACAAGTCCCTCGATGTCGGTTTCGCCTCCGCCAGCGAAGTCTGCCGCACACGCGAGGGCGACTGCTCCGAGCACGCCGTCCTCGTCGCCGCGCTCCTCCGCGCGAATGACATCCCCAGCCGCGTCGTCAGCGGCATCGTCTACGTCCCGGAGTTCCTCGGCAAAGAGAGCGTCTTCGGCTACCACATGTGGACGCAAGGGCTCATCGAGAATCAGCACGGCATCAACGAGTGGATCGACCTCGACGCCGCCTACCCCATGAACGCGCTCCACATCGCACTCGAAACCAGCTCACTCTCCGACGACGACTCCATGAACACCATGGTCGCCGTCGCGCGAGTCCTCGGCAATCTGTCGATCCAGGTCGAAAGCGTCGAATGACCACCGAACATCACGCGATCCGCCTGCCCGCCCGCGACCCCAAGGGCCACAAGGGCACCTTCGGCGCCGTCGCGATCGTCGGCGGCTG
Organism: uncultured Phycisphaerales bacterium; assembly: GCA_937879825.1. Classification (GTDB taxonomy): domain Bacteria; phylum Planctomycetota; class Phycisphaerae; order Phycisphaerales; family UBA1924; genus JACKHC01. The sequence continues at coordinate 5,678 of CALFMQ010000027.1, read as the reverse complement.
CGCGCACAACGCAAACAACGAGCACAACCCCGACGACGGGGTCCGAATGATCGGAGGGCCCGCTCTCGCGGCGCTCGCGGCACTCCGCGCCGGCGCGGGGCTCGCCAAACTCGTCATGCCCGAACCGGTGCTCAACGCCGGGCTCGTTATCGCGCCCAGCGCCACCGGTATCGCTTTGCAAACCGGTGAAGATCACCGCATCATCGCGCACCTCGCAGCGCAGACGCTCGACCGACTCCTCCCCGATGTGCGCGCACTCGTCGTCGGCCCCGGTCTGGGTATCGGCGACGCCGAACAGGCCCTATCCCTCCGCGCCGTCCAGCAGGAAGACACGCCCGCCGTCATCGACGCCGACGCCCTCAACAACCTCGCGCAAGTCCCCGAACTCTGGCAAGACTTCCGCGCACAGGCGATCCTCACGCCGCACCCCGGCGAGTACGCCCGGCTGGCAGCATCCCTCAACATCGCGATCGACTGCGGCGCCGACCCCGAGAGCGCCGCAGCCGAACTCGCCCGGCGGCTCGGATGCGTCGTCGTCCTCAAGGGCGCACGCACCGTCGTCTCCGATGGCCAGCAACTCTGGTCGCACGAGGGCAACAACCCCGCGCTCGCGACCGGCGGCTCGGGCGATGTCCTGGCCGGCATCATCGGCGGGCTCCTCGCCCAGCACTACCGCGCGCCCCTCGTCGCCGGCTCCCACTCGATCCCCAGCCAGGGCATGGGCGGCCTCGGGCTGTTCGACGCCGCGTGCGCCGGCGTCATCATCCACGCCCGCGCCGCCGCCGCTTGGTGCGCAGCACACGGCCGGCACACCGTCACCGGCGGCATGCTCGCGTCAGATCTGCTCGATCTCATCCCCGGCGTCGTCGAGTCGATGCGCGTCCGCGCCTGACGCGAATTACTGCGTCTGCTCGGCCGTCAGTTCCGTCCCCGGCATCTCCGGCACCGGCCGGCGAACCCACTCGAGCCGACGCGCATCCCGCGGCGGGCACGGCAAACGATTCGTCGCATTGGCGATCCCGCCGTTGCCCGCATCGACAACCTTCCACTGAATCTCGTCGGGGTAATAATCATTGGGCCCCGTCCCCGTGACGAACTTCAGGTTGAGCTGCTTGCCCACCGGCAGCTCGAGCGTCCAGATCGTCTCGCCCGTACGCGTATCGATCACCGAGATCGTCTTGGGCTCCCAGGTCCGCGAGACATAGGTGTAGGAGTCGGCCGAATACCCGATCCCGCCCTCCGATCGGCACCCGAGAAGGGCGAACGAAGCAGCGAGGAAGCCCAGAAGTGTGATCGATCGACGCATGTCGGCTCCATGAAGTCTGGCGTGCAGCCCGGAAAACAGGTCGGGGGTCTAAGATGCCGCCCGATCCAGCAAGAGTACGGGCAGCGGATCGTCGGCGTTCGCCGATGCTCCTTCCATCGACCGGTCCGCCCCCAAGACCTGAACGGAGTGCCGATCTTGAGCCGATACCCCCATCCCTCCAGCATTCAGGGCCCCCCCCTCCCCGAGTTCCGCGTCGGGCACGGCTACGACCTCCACCGGCTCGAACCCCTGCCCCCCAAGGGCAAGGGCCAGCCCCTGATCCTCGGCGGCATCCCGGTCGTCTCCGATACCGGCCCCATCGGCCATTCCGACGGCGACGCCCTCCTCCACGCCCTCACCGACGCCATCCTCGGCGCGATCGGGTCCCCCGACATCGGCCAGCTCTTCCCCGACAACGCCCCCGAGAACGCCGGACGCGACTCCGCCGACTTCCTCGCCGAGGCCCTCAAGCGTGCCCGCAAGCAGGGCTGGCTCTTCTGCAACTGCGACTGCACGATCATCCTCGAGCGCCCCAAACTCTCGCCCGTCAAGGAAGAGATCCGCGCCAACCTCGCGCAACTGCTCGATCAGCCCGACACCACGCGCATCAACCTCAAAGGCAAGACCCACGAGAAGGTCGACGCCGTCGGCGAAGGCCGCGCCATCGAGGTCCACGCCGTCGTCATGCTCGCCAAGGGCCTCTCATGAGCACGCCGCGCAACAACCCCGGCCTCTGGCACGCCGCCGCCGGGCTCTCCGCACGGATGCACGCCGGCCAGGTCCGCAAGGACGGCGTCACGCCCTACGCCGCCCACCCGTTCCGCGTGATGATGATCGTCCGCGACCTTTTCGCCTGCGACGACGACATCACTCTCGCCGCGGCCCTGCTCCACGATGTCATCGAGGACACACCGGGCGATTTCGATGATGTCGCCGGATGCGCCGGCGCCGACGCCGCACGCGTCGTGGCCGCCCTCACCAAGGACATGCGCCTCCCCGAACACGAGCGCGAAATCGCCTACGACGACGCCATCCGCGCCGCGTGCTGGCGCACCAAACTCATCAAACTCGCCGACTGCTACGACAACCTCACCGACCTCGCCAGCCGCCGCGACAACCCCGACCCCGCCCGCGTCATCGATAAGGCGCACCGGGCCATCGCATGCGCCGATGGCGAGCCCGCCGCAGCACGCGCCGTCTCGCTCCTCCAGGCGCTGATATCGCGCGTCCAGGGCGGCTGATCCGCAATTCTCGCACAACCCGAACCGGGTTCTCGGGCGTTGGAGATCGGGGTGGAGAGCACCGCCGCGCAGAGTCGATATACGCCACATGGCGTTCATCGGCGGCATCATCCCGACAGGGCCCGGCGGCGCGAACCCCAACGAGCGCACCGCCCGCAAGAAGCGCGAAGAACTCCGCAAGGGCGACGACTTCGAAGCCGTCCGGCGCGAGGCCGACAAGGCCCAGATCCACGCCGCCGAAGAAGCCCAGGGCGTCGAGCACGCACGCCCCGTCCGCGAGACCGACTCCGAGGAGTCCCGCGAAGATCAGACCGAGCACAACATCTACGGCCCCCTCGGCCGCGCCCTGCACCCCAACGATCGCAACCGCCTCGATCTCGAAGGATGATCACGCGCCCGCCGTGCACGCCGCCCGATCGAGGTACCAGCGCATCTCCCCGGCGCTCCCGTCCGGCGAAATCGGCCGCACACCCGCGATGGGAATGTCCTCCGGCTCACCGCCCGCCACGATCCGCGCAACCGCGTCCCGCTTCTTCGCGCCGGTGATGAGCACCGCGATCACACGCGCCGCGTTGATCGCCTTGTAGGTCAGCGTCACCCGATCGGGAGGCGTCACCGTCTCCCCCGCGTTGATCACCACAAGCCGATCGCGCTCAGACAGCGCGGGCGAATGCGGGAACAGACTCGCGGTGTGGCAATCATCACCAACACCCAGCAGCACGAAGTCGAGCCGATCATGCCCCTTCTCGCGCCACGCGAGCGCCGCCTGCAGCTCCTTCTCGTAGCGCGTGTCGGCGTCCACCGCCGTCGCGTCGATCGCGTGCGCGTGCGCCCGCGGAATATCCGAGTGATCCAGCAGGATCGAAGCGATATGCGCCCAGTTGGATCGATCATCGGAAAAGGGCACGCGCCGCTCATCCACCAGCCACAGGTGCGTCCGCTTCCACGGGAACTCGCGGAAGGTCGGGTCCACCATCAACCGCCTGTAGAAGGGCATCGGCGTCGACCCGCCCGACAGCGCCAGGTGGAAATCGCCGAACTGCCGCACGCAGTTCTGCGCATGCACCATCAGGTCCGACCCGAGCGCATGGTGCAGGTCCTCATCATCACCCCGCACGATCACCCGGCCCGGCAGCGACGGCGCCGGCGCCTCGGGCTCGAGCGTGTAGTGATCGTCATGAGAAGCATCCGGGCTCATCGATGCGCCATCACCTTGTCTCCTGCGGCGCCGGATTGTGCCACTTCCGGCCATCCAACGCGAGCATGTCGTCGGACTGCGCCGGGCCCCACGAGCCCGGCTTGTAGTCCTGAATCCTCCGGCGCAACTGCTCCGACTTGATGAACGGCTCGATGATCCGCCAGGTGCCCAGCACCTCGTCCCGGTGCATGAAGTTGGTCTGATCGCCCCGCAGCGCATCGAGCAGCAAGGGCCCGTACGACTCCGGCGTCTCCGAGTCAAAGTAAGTCTTGAAGTCGAAGTCCGCCTTCACCGACTTGATGTCGAACGAATGCCCCGGCACCTTTGCCTCGAACCGCATCGAGATCCCCTCGTCCGGCGCGATGTTGATGATCACGCGATTCGCCGGCGTCGTTCCCCCCGACGCGAACGGCTCCGCATCCCGGAAGATCTGCGCGGGCGGGTGCTTGAACTGCACCACCACCTCCGTCAACTTCCGCGCCATCTTCTTGCCCGTGCGCACATAGAACGGCACGCCCGACCACCGCCAGTTGTCGAAATGCAGGCACATCGACGCGAAGGTCTCCGTCCGCCGATCGTGATCCACGCCATCGAGCTCTCGGTACCCCAGCCCGCCGTCGCCGTCAGTCTCGTCCCCCGACGCCGTGTAGTACCCCAGCACCGCATCATCGTGCGCCCGATCCGGGTCGATCGGCCGCGCCGCCTCCAGGAGCTTCACCTTCTCGCGCCGGATCCCGTGCGGCGTGTGCGAAACCGGCGGCTCCATCGCAACCAACGCCAGCACCTGCAACAGGTGCGACTGAATCATGTCCCGCATCGCCCCCACGCCGTCATAGAAGTTGCCCGCGCGCCGCCCAACGCCCACCGTCTCCGCCGCCGACACCTGGATGTGATCCACATACTGGTTGTTCCAGAGCGGCTCGAAAATCGTGTTGGCGAACCGCATGACGAGAATGTTGCGGACGAGTTCCTTGCCGAGGTAATGATCGATGCGGTACACCGACTCCTCTTCGAACACGCGCCCCACCGCGCGGATCAACTCATCCGCCGTGCGCAGGTCCGATCCGATCGGCTTCTCCATGATCAGCCGCTGCCAGGGCATCGCGCTCCCGTCCAGCGCGCACCACCGCTGACCCTGGTACACCAGCCCCGCATCACCGATCCGTTGCACGATCGGGGCCACCAGCCGCGGCGACACCGAGAGATAAAACAGCACATTCGGCATCTGCGCCCACGGCGACGACTCCGAGAGCGTGTGGTCCGCGTGCGAGATCCCGTGCTCACGCCCGAGTTCCGCGATGCGCTTGATCAGAACCGGGTACGCGTCCGCCTGCGCCGCATCGGCCGACAGATAGTGGATGCGCCCGGCAAACCTTCGCCACGACGCATCATCGAACTCGCGTGCGTGCTTCTTCGCCCACGGCGTCAGGTTCTCCCGCCACTTCTCGTCGGAATACTCCGTCCGGCTCACGCCCAGAACGCACAAGCCCTCCGGCAGTTGCCCCGCCAGCTCCAACTCATACAGCGCGGGCACCAGCTTGCGGTGCGTCAGGTCGCCCGAGGCGCCGAAGATGACAAGCACACACGGTTCGGGAGATGCGTTGGTGTGCGTCGTGGGCATGCAAGACTCCTGCGCCGATACACGGCGCGACGAACAGCGGACCGCGAGAGACTCAGTTGAGCATCGGGTTTTCGTAGTGAAGACCACCCTGCGGGCCGAGCGGCTGACCCGTGAAGTACCAGATCGAGAGCATCAGCATCCACGCGATCAGGAAAATCACCGCGTACGGAATCATCAGCGAAATCAGCGAGCCGATGCCCGCCTTGGGCATGTATTTCCGCATGAACACCAGGATGATGATGAGGTACGGGTTCATCGGCGCGATGATGTTCGTCGCCGAGTCGCCCACCCGGTACGCCGCCTGCGTCAGTT
>CALFMQ010000026.1 GCA_937879825.1 uncultured Phycisphaerales bacterium | reverse complement strand
TCTGGATGATGTAGTTGACGTAGCGGATGACCGGGCTCTCGCCGGCCTCGCGTTCGAGGTCGACCTCTTCGTCGATGGAGCGCTCGACCTGGACATCGTCCTCGTCGACATCACCCAGGATCGATTCGAGGTCTTCGGTGGCGTCGCCGGAGGTGATCGACTCCAGCGCGTTGCGGAGGTCTTCGGTGGGGGCGACGACGACCTTGACGAGCGAGGCCTGGAGGCGGAGGCGCGCATCATCGAGGGTGAAGACATCGTCGGGGCGCGCCATGGCGATGACGACGCGGCCGTTCTCGCGCCCGAGGGGTGCGACGAGGTGCGCCTTGCAGTAGTCGATGCCGAGGCGGGAGACGAGTTCATCGTCGAATGGCATGTCGGCGTCGGCGTCGATGCGGACGAACTCGAGGGAGTTGACGTGCGCGACGGTCTTGAGGAGTGAAATATCGTCGAGGCCCTGGTTGCGGAGCGTCTCGACGAGGTTGGCGCCGGGGGTCTGCTTGATGACGGTCTCGGCGTTGGAGATCTCGCGCGGCGAGCAGACCTGGCCTTCGAGGAGTGCCTTTTTGAGCGAGGCGTCGGGATCGAAGTGGTCCTCGCCCGGGTCGTGCATGAGCGTGAGGCGGGACTCGTCCATGACGCCCGTGGCGCCGGTTGCGCCGTGGGAGCCGAGCATGGCCTGGGAGATGTTGCGGGTGCGGGTGATGGCGCCGTTCTGGATCGGGACGAGCGCATCGATGGAGTCGCCGCGGTCGGCGATCACCTGCTCGGGATCGGGGCGCGCTGGGGCGTTGTCGGCGTTCTCGTTGACACCGAGTTCCTGCAACAGTCGTTCGACATCGAACTTACCCACGCGATGCTCCGGTATAGGCGGGTGACGCGGCGTTGATTACTTGGGTTCTTCCATGGTGAGCGTGTAGGTGCGTCCGTCGGCCAGGAGTTCGACGGTGCGCTCCTTGGGGCGGATCGCGCCGACGATGAACATGCCGTCGATCTCTTCGCCGACCTTGACCATCTTGCCGGAGATCATGGCGACGGGGACGCGCCCGGCCATGACGGAGTTGAGCGTGAGGGAGTTGAACTTGGCGTCGATCTTGCGACGGTTCTCCGCGGCGATGCGCGCGGCCTCGGCGCTGGGATCGGCGGCGACGGGGCCCTTGGGCCGCTCCTTGACGGTTGTGTCCCGCTTCATGGTCGGGTCCCAGAGGAAGGGGTTCTTCTGGACCTGCTCGACGGGGACCTGGTTGTTGATCTGCTTGGAGGAGAGTTCGGAGAGGACCTTCTCGTGGTCGAGGGTATTGAGGGCCGAGTCGAGCGGGTAGTCGATCTTGAGGTTGGTGAGTTCGAGTTTCGAGCCGAGGCCGATTCGGCGCATGGTGACGAGGCCGGCGCCGGCGACGATGACGACGATGGCCAGGACGATGATGCCGTTGCGTGAGCGGCCGCCGGTGGCGAGCGTCGCGGCCTGCGAGGGATCGGTCGCGGCGATCTGCTTGAAGAAGGATGTTGCCTCGGCGCGTCCGTCTTCGCGTTTGGCGATGGACTTCGCGTCGTTGCCTGACTCGGGAGGGCTGGTGATCATCCTGTGGCTCCGTTGCTGTTCTGGAAGTAAATGGAGAGCGTGAAGGTTGCTTCCATCGCGCCGTCCTGCTTGTCGGCCTTCTCCATCTCCATGTCGGGGAGTCGGGTGATTCGGTCGAGCCCTTCGACGGAGAGGAGGAACTTGTAGAAGTCGTCGAAGTCGCCGGCGATGGTCATCTCCAGGGGCTGCTCCATGTAGCCGGCCATCTGGACGGGCTTGAGCGTTTCGACCTTGCGGAGTTCGAGGCGGCTCTTGCGGGCGAGTTCCGAGACCTGCTCGAGGATGACATCGACTTCCTTGGAACTGGGGAGGCGGCTCTCGACGGTCGAGATGGCGACGACGAGTTCCTCGTTCTCTCGTTCAAGGTCGTCGGTGCGCGATTGGGCGGCTTCGATCTTCTCGAGGTCGCGTTCCTTGACGGCGATCTCGCGCTTGGCCTTCTCGATGTCGCGGTTGAGGGGCTTGAGGACGAAGTAGTAGGCGGAGATGGGCATCGCGATGAGGACCGCGAGGAAGAGGAGTTCACGGATTCCGAACTTCATTTCAGTTGTCCTTTCCGGCATCGGCAACCGGCTTCTCGGGTTGCTTGCCGCCCATGATCTCGAGACTGTCCTCGATCACGAAGATGTCCATTCGGGGGGTTTCGAGCACTTCGATCTGGCGCGCATCGGCGTTGGTCGGGACGGTGGCCTCGAGGCGGAACTTGTAGACCTCGTGGTCGTTGACGATGGTTGACTCGGAGAAGCGGAGCTCGACCGCGCCCAGGAGTTCGCACTTCTGGAGCTCGGAAACGAACTTGGCGACATCGGAGTGCGTGGGGGCGACGCCGACGAGCGTGACGCGGGTCTCGAAGCGCGGGGCGGTGATGGTGGGCGCCTCGTCGGCGGGGCTCTTGCGGCCCGAGCGAGAGGAGCGGCTCTTCTTGGAGACCATGCTCTTGCCCTTGTCCTCGGACTCGACGGCGCGCTTGCGGACCGTGATGGGCTTGTCCTGGCGCTGGCTCTTGAGCTCGAGTTCGAGGAGCGTCATGTGCTTGGGCATGCGGTTGATGATTTCGGCGAAGAGGATTGACTTGGGGACGCGCTCGATGAGGGCGGTTGTGAGTTCGGCCTTCTCGAGGAGCGTGACCTTCTGGTCCTCGACCTGCTTGAGCTGCTCGATGGCGGCGGCGCTGGACTGGTAGCGGATGTTGACCTGCTTGGTGTAGTGGCGGAAGTCGTTCCAGCGCTGGTTGGTGACGAAGAACGCGGCGATGACGCCGGCGAACACGAGCACGCACAGGACGAGCGAGATGAAGATGGTGCGTCGCTCGGCCTTCTGCTGGAGGTAGTCCTCGGGCAGGAAGGATGTGTCGGGCGAGTTTCGTTTGGTGATGCGGTCCATCATGACGGCGGGTTCCTCCCGTTGGTCGGGATCAGAGATCGGTTGGCGAGACGCACAGCCCGAGGGGCACGGCCCAACCGGGCTGGGGCTTGCGGAGGTCGAGATCGAGGTCTGGGTCGTACGACGAGTCGGCGAGTCGCGAGAGCGGGTCGGCCGCGAGCGCCGGGAGTTTGAGCGAGCGTGCGATGGTGCGGCAGATCTCGGCGCTGGAGGCGCCGCCGCCGACGAAGATGGTCCGCGCGATGGGTGCGCGGGGGAAGAGGGCGGTGTGGTAGCGGAGGGCGATCGAGATTTCGTCGAGGAGCGCGCCGAGGTCGTCGGAGCGTCGGGGGCATGCGGAGGCGCCGGCCGAGTCGTCGGGGCTGACGGACACCATGCCCGCGGGGACGCATTCGTCGCGGCGGTCGTCGGCGGTGGCGGTTGCCGGCGACGCGGGCTCGGACTCGGCCTGCGTTTCGGGGTCGTGTGCGTGCGAAGGGCGCTGCGCGAAGGTGTTGTCGCTCTGATCTGCGGCGGCGGCGGGCGAGATGGGGCCGCGCTTGAGGGGCGTGGCGGGTGACTTGTCCTTCTCGCGAGCGTCGGAGAGCGCCTTGGCGATTCGCGGCGCGCCGATGGGGATCGTGCGGGCGAGGGCGATCTCGGTGCCGTGGGCGACAACCATCTTGGTGGTGCCCGCGCCGATATCGATGTAGAGGGAGACGAGCGCTGCGTCTTCGGAGCGCCGGGTGATGGAGTCGAAGAGTCGGAGGAGCGCGAGGTGCTCCGTGTGGATGCCGACGACTTCGAGCTTAGCGGCCTTGAGGGCGCGCATGTGATTGACGACGATGTCGCGCGGCATGGCGAAGCAAATGACTTCGGAGCGCTTCTCGCCGTGGCGGAGGATCTCGCCGACTTCCGCGTGGCGGAGGATGAGTTGCCCTGGGATCGCGCCGGTGGCGCGGCGGAGCTGCTCTGCGATGGCGCCGGTCATGTTGGAGGTGTTGGCGGCCTGGATCTGCAGGTGCTGCACGAGGACGCAGGTGGCGGGGACGGTGCAGACGACGCGGCGTCCCTTGAAGCCGCCCTCTTTGAGCAGTTTGGAGATGGACTCGATTTGAAAGTTGAGCCGGGCCTCGTCGCGGTTGAGGAGTGCCGTCGGCGTTTTGATGTGCGAGGCGGCGATGAGCGACGGCGTGTCGCCCCCGGCGATCTGGAGCGCCTTGAGGGAGGAGACGCCGAAGTCGATGGCGATGGGCGAGGTGTTGGTTTTAAGCCAGCCGAATGACATCCACACGCTCCGTGCGCGGCCATCGATTTTGTCCCGGACCGACGCCGGGATCGCCTTGAAGGCATCGGGTGAGCGGGGCCTGTCGTTGAGCGTGTTGTGTTCGTGAAGTTCTTTCCAGACGCGCCAGACCCTCCCAATCGCTCCACCTGTTCGCGGTGGCGTCTCGTGCGGCGTATTGGGGCGGGCCGGGGCGGTTATAGGGCGCGGGCGAGATCGGCGAGGGCGGGCAGGGCGCGGGGGAGGTCCCAGTGCTGGCGGGCGCGATCCCCGGTGGTGTTGGAGATGATGCGGAGTTCGATGAAGGGCGCATCGGGTCCCAGGACGCGGCGGGCTGAGGCGCCGACTGCTGCGCCCTCCATGGCTTCTGCGGCGGCTCCGGTGCGTCGCGCGAGTTCTCGGGCGAGGGCGTCGGTGCCGGAGCAATTAGATACGGTGGCGACGGGAGCGCGCATCGCGGTGAGGGGGGCTAGCGCCTCGAGGAGATGCGGCGACGCGGCGATCGTGTCGCCTTCGGGTGTTGGCGGGAAGTTGAGGGAGGCGAGCGAGATGAGCCCATCGGCGGCGCGGACGCCCTCATCGCCCATCACGGAGGATGTTGCGATCACGGTGGAGCCGGGGGCGGGGTCTGCGCCGGGGAGTGCGCCGGCGATTCCGAGGGACACGACGCCCGCGTGCCTCGCGGGATCGAGGAGGCGCGCCGTGGAGCCGGCGGCGTTGGCTTTGCCGACGCCGGACAGGACGGCGTCGAAGCGCGCGGCGAGATTGATGAGGGACCATTCGGGCGGGAGCGTGGTGCCTGCGCGCTGCGCCAGCGCGGGCGCGATGGCCTGCCATTCTTTGGGGGCGGCGATAACGACGAGCCATTTGCGGTTCGGGGTGTCGGGGAGCAGCGCGCTCATGGGGTGAGGGTAGCAGGGTGCGGGACCGGGGGGCGTAGCGGATCGGGCGTGTGTTGGATAGTGTTGAGGGTGTGAGCGAGCGGCGGACGAGTGCTGGCGAGACGGCGTTGACCATCGGGAACTTCGATGGATGTCATGTCGGTCATGGGGCGCTGGTACGGAAGGCGCGGACGCTGGTCGGGAGCGGGGGTCGGGTGGTGGCGATGTGCTTCTGGCCGCACCCGACGGCGGTGCTGCGACCTGAGTCGGCGGCGCCGGTGTTGTCGACGATCGAGCGTCGTGAGCGGCTGCTGCGCGAGATGGGCGCGGACGAGGTGATCCGGCTGGAGCCGACACCGGCGTTGCTGGGGATGACGCCCGAGGCGTTTGTCTCGGGTGTGATCGCGGGGACGGGGGCTACGCATGTTGTGGAGGGCGGGGACTTCCGATTCGGGAAGGGGCGGGCCGGGGATGTCGGGACGCTGGCGGCGCTGGGGCGGTCGCATGGGTTAGAGGTTCATGTGGTGGAGACGGTTGAGGTTTCCATGAGCGACCAGCAGATCGCGCCGGCTTCGAGTTCGCTCGTGCGCTGGCTCGTGTCGAACGGGCGCGTCGAGGACGCGGCGCGCGTGCTGGGGCGGGCGTATGTGATCGACGGTGTTGTGGAGCGGGGTGATCGGCGGGGGAGGGAGATCGGGTTCCCGACGGCGAATGTGCGGACGGAGTGCCTGCCGCCGATGGAGGGGATCTACGCGGGGTTGGTGCATCTTGAAGACGGCCGGTCGATGACGAGTGCGATTCATGTGGGCCGGCGGCTGACCTTTGATGATCCGCGCCCGACGGTGGAGGCGTTCGTGCTGGATTGGGGCGGGCCTGTTGCGGAGGGCCGCCGGGAGTACGGGTGGAAGATCGCGGTTGAGTTCCGTTACTGGGTGCGGGATCAGTTGAAGTTCGCGGGCGTTGAGCCGTTGGTGGAGCAGATGAGGCGTGATGTGGCGCGGGTGGGCGAGATGATGAGCGGTGTGGCGCAGGGAGTCGGCGCGTGAGCGAGCACGGATGGGAGTCGAACGCGGGGGTCGCGGACGTGGTCGCGAGGTTGCGCGCGGCGGGGCGGGTCGCTTTATTCACGCACCTCAAGCCGGACGGCGATGCGGTCGGTTCGACGCTGGCGCTGGCGCGGGCGCTGGTGCGGATGGGGAAGCGGGCGACGCCCGTGTACCTGGAGCCGTGGTCGGCGCGGTTTGATGCGATCGTGGGGGCGACGGATGTGATTCACGAGCGCGCGGGCTGGGAGGACGATGCGCGGGTGCGCGATGCGGACCTCGTCGTGGTGTGCGATACGGGGTCGTGGGGACAGATCGCGGGGGCGCGGGCGTTCGTGGAGGCGCGGCGTGATCGGGTGGTGATTATTGATCATCATGCGCACGGCGACGGCGAGATGGCGGCGATGCGGTTGATCGATACGGTCGCGGCGGCGGCGTGCGAGATCGCGGCGAAGGTGTGCTGCGGCTTGCTCGGGGTTGAAGCGGTCCGCATGCCGGTGGATGTAGGCGAGGCGTTGTACCTGGGGATCTCGACGGACACGGGGTGGTTCCGGTACTCGAACACGACGCGCGCCACGATGATGCTTGCGGCGGACCTGATCGCGGCGGGCGTGTGCGCCAACGCGCTTTATCAGGCGGTGGAGCAGAGCGACACGGAGGGGCGAGTTCGGCTCATCGGGCGCGCGGTGGAGGGGATGGAGATTCTCGATGACGGCGCCTTGGCGTTGATGACGGTGCGGCAGAGGGACCTGCGGGAGTGCGGGGCGAGTCTGGATGAGGCGGGCGGGTTGACCGATTTGCCGCAGATGATCGGGAGCGTTCGGGTGGTGGCGGTGCTGATCGAGCAGGAGGACGGTACGACGAAGATCAGTCTTCGGAGCAAGGCGGAGGCGCCGGGGATGACTGATGTTGTGGATGTGAACAAGGCGGCGCAGACATTGGGCGGCGGGGGTCACAAGCATGCTGCGGGCGCGCGGCTGGATGTGGGTGTGGACGCGGCGCGGGGA